>DATMRM010000240.1:0-8081 GCA_035566155.1 Steroidobacteraceae bacterium
TCCAACCGACCCAGGATTTCGACCAGGCCGTCAGGTCGAACCCGACCCCTGTCGCCGGAGCGGTAGATACGCTCGCCGCTTTCAGGATGAGTCACGAAGCGTGCGCCTGACAGAACAGTATCGCGGAGATAACCGATAGCCAGACCGGCGCCAGCAATACATAGTTCGCCTTCCACCCAGTCCGGGCACTCGCTGAGGTCCTCGCGCAAGACAAAGTATTTCGCATTGCGCATCGGCTTGCCGTACGGGATGGCGGACCAACCGTGCGGCAATGCTTCGACCGGGTAGCAAATGTCCCAGACCGTCGTTTCGGTCGGGCCACCCAGCGCAATGAAGCGACCATGGGTGTTGCCGCGGAAGCGTAGCGGCAGCGAAGGCGGGATGAAGTCGCCGGCGATGAGCGCCAGTCTCAGCCCGCAGATGCGCGCTGCCTGAGCTGGGCGCGCTTCACAGTGGGCCAACAGGAGATCCAGATACGCCGGCACAGAATTCCAGATGCTGACGCCGTGCGCGTCGATGAAATCCGGCCACTTGGCAGGAGCTTCAATTACATCCGGCGATGGAACAATAAGTGTGCCACCCGCCACTGACAACATTCCGAAAATATCGAACACCGCGAGGTCATGATGTAGACCGGTGAGCCCCATCGCGCGGTCATGGCGACCGATAGCGAATCGTTCGACGACATCCAGCATTCGATTCACCACGCTATCGTGAGTGACGACGACTCCCTTCGGGTCACCGGTTGATCCTGAGGTAAACAAGACATACGCGGCGACATCCGAGTCCCGAATCTCCGGCAACTCAGCAAAGTTCCCGGCAGATTGACCATCCTTCAGGGACAGAACCCGCCGACGGCCCTCAAGCCGAGATATCCATTCAGGCGCATCATCATCGACGATGACCGCGCGACAGCCGGCGGTGGACAGAATGCGCTCGATACGGGACGCTGGCTGGGATATTTCGAGTGGTAGATAGGACAGTCCCGCCTTCAGAATCCCCAATACCGCCACAATCTCATCGCGACTCTTGCGCATGCCGATCGCCACCGGCACCGCTGCATCCAGATCCGGAACGGCGCGCAGCGCCAGAGCAAGCCCTGAACTGGCATCGTCGAGCTCGCCGTAGGACATCGAGCCCCTATGATCGACGATCGCAACGCGGCCGCGGTCTTCCTGCGCCCTCCTGGCAAACATTCTCTCGAGGCGCTCGCGCGGGAATTCGGCCGAGGTGGCATTGAATGCGTCACGACGGCGCTGCTGCGCAACGGGGATTGAAACGCGGGACTGTGCGCTCCACTCACTCGCCTCGTCGCAAAGTTGATTGATGCGCTGACTCATCCATGAGAACATCTCATCGATCACACCATCGGCAAACGCCGCATCGACGCAGTCCCAGGTCAGCACCAGCTGACCGCGCCACTCAACAGCCTGTTGATCCAGCAGTACCTGGGGCGTCTGGGTGATCTCGAATTCAACTTCACCCAATTCCTCGATCGCCCGATACCCACTGGTGCCAAGTGCGCTGGTGAAGACGTACGGTGCCACTACGTCGCCGGATCTGCGGCGTCGAGCCAATTCTCGCAGTACGCTGACGCCGCTCATCTCATTGTGTTCAAGGTCACTCCACAGCTGGTCACGATAGCGCGACGCGCGTTCGACGAAGCCGCCGCTCGATCCGGCGTCAACGTCCAGCAGTACGAAAGAGGTGAAGTCACCACTGATCTCGTTGACCTGCGAATGCAGCGGCAATCGGTTTTGAAGTGTGACATTCAACGCAAACCGGCGCCTGGTGCTCCACAGCCCCAGAACGTCCACGTAGGTTGCCAGTAGTGCGTCCGATGGTGTCAGCCCATGCTTCGATGCCTGTTCTCTGAATCGCTGCCAACGCGACGCAGTCAATGTGAACTTTCGTCGCGCGAAAGCCATGCGAAGGCCAGTCAGGTTTCCCTTTAGCGGAAGCTGAGGAGACTCCGGAAGCGTATCCAACCGGGCATCCCAATAACGCTTGGCGCGCGCGTAGTCCGCACTTTGCGGACGCCGGTGCATTGCGAGTGCGTAGTCCCGATAGGAGAGCGGTATCGGCCTCAACTGAACAGCGGGGTCGCGATAGAGCTGTAACCAGTCTGACATTACAAGTGCGGTACTGCGCAGATCCGAATGGATGGCGTCCTCGCTGTAGTGCAAGCGAAAGCGATGTTGGTCGAGGCGCACGATGCGCAGCTCGAACAGAGGCCACTTCTCGACGTCAAAGACCTGATGCGACATGCGCGCGCGCAGCTCATGACGATGTCGCTGCTGTTCCTGCGTCGTTCGGTCGCGCAGGTCCTCAACCGGAATGATGTAGCACGGAACGTGTTCGATGATGCGCGCCGATCCGTCACAAAGCACGATCGCCCGCATCATGTCGTGCCTTCGAACAACTGCGTTCCAGGCCTCCTGCAGCCGCTCGACATCGAGGTCCGGACACAGCAGCTCGAAATAGCCGTGGATGCCGACACCTCCCAATGGGAACGCGGTATCTCGGCCGAGCCAGTACGCCTCCTGAATATCAGTCAGCGGGAACGGCTCATGGCGGTTCTGCAAATCGGGAATCAGCGTGGAGGATGATGCACCGATTGGCCTCAGCTCGGTGGCGCGCCGCGCACTCATCAACTCACGCAACTGGCGGCGCTTGTTGATGGCGTCGCTCTGATAGGAACTGTCGACGCTCAAAGATTTGCTCCTACCGAGATGCCGTTCACCGTGCGTTCCGCCAATATCCTGCCCAGCGCGGCGGCCACTTCCTCGTCCGACATCGAATCGACGTCCAGTGCTGTTTCACGACTGAGACTGATGGCCGTGCCCCGGTCGGACTCCAGACTGTCCGCGATCAGCGCCGCAATAGCGCGAATGCTGCGAGCCGCGATGAGCGAGCGGGGAGAAATATATGCGCCTAAATCCGATCCGATCTCGTTTCGCAGTTCGATGATTGTCAGTGACTCAAGCCCCATACTGGGCAGTGATTGCTCAATGGGTACGGAGATCACAGCGCATCGCAGACGTCTCGCCAGCCGCTCAGTGAGATAGCCGATGAGTGCTGCGATGCGTTGGTCACGCGACATCGAGCCCATGCGCAAGCTCACGGCAGCGCCAGCATCGGCCCGTCGTTGCGCCAGTTCGTCCGCGATGTCTTCACGCAAGAGTGGTTGCAGGAGACTGGGGCCGGTACTTCGCCACGCGGCACGACGAAGTCTCATGACCAGCGCCTGCGTCGGGCCGACCTCAGCGGCGCTGCCCGCCAGCAGGCGATCGAGCCAGCCAAAGCCCTGGTCAACTGTCAGCGCCTGATATCTGGCAGAATCCTTGACAAAGGGCCCTCGCGACGGCGAGCCCGGATAATCCCAAGGCCCCCAGTTTATCGTGATGGCGCTGAGCCCCAAGGCGCGTCGATGGTGTGCGACAGCATCCATCGCTGCGCATGCCGCGCCGTAATTCGCCTGCCCGCCCGCGCCGAGGACAGCGGCGACTGATGAGAATAGAGCGAAGAAGTCCAGGGGCAGGTGCCGCGTGTGCTCATGTAGAAGCCATGCGCCATGCACTTTGGGTCGAAATACCTCCTTGAAGGACTCTCTCGTCAGATTGACGAACACCGCATCGCGTAGCGTCAGCGCCGTGTGGATGACTCCTCGCAGCGGAGGCATTGAACGGCCTATCTCGCAGATCAGCTCGCTGACCTGTTCCGAACTCCCGCAATCCACCTTGCGGACATGCACCGTTCGGTCAGCGCGCGACAGCGCCGCTGCCGCACGAGCGGCCTCGTCGGACACCGAGCGCCCAGCCAGCACCAGGACACCAGCACCCTTCTCCAGCAGCCAACTCGCCAGGCGGATTCCAAGCCCGCCCAAACCTCCCATCACAAGATAGGTACCGTCCCCTCTGAGCATCGAGTGCTTGGTGGAGTGTGCTTTGAGGGGTCGCAGCCGCGCTGCCCGAATGACTCCGTTACGGACCGCCACCTGCAGCAGCTGGTCAACCTGATCTCGACGCTCAATAAAAGAGCGCACACTGCCTGGCAGGTCCCTCGAATCCAGGTCTACGAGACGTAGGTTCAGTTCCGGATGCTCGTGCGCCACGCTTCGTGTCAGACCCCACAAAGCCGCCTGGGCACAGAATATGTCGTCGGCCGGCTCAACTGCTTGAGCACCTGCGGTCACAATGTAGAGCGGTGGGGAGACTTGCGTCCTCTCTGCGATCATTTCCTGAAGAAACTGTGCCGCCTGGCAACACAGCTCGTCTGCCCCGTCGATCTGCACGGCGTCCAGCGCCCGAAAGTCAACGACTCCGCTCAGTTCAGCCCTGCTGGACTGGCAGGGGTAAGTCGTGCACGAGCCGCCGGCGGCGGTGACGAGAGACGCGAACCGCTTCCAGACCAGCCGCTGATCGGGAACTACCAGCCAGTTGCCCGCGCCCGTCGCGCTCGGCGGCGACAGGATCGGCACTTTCTCCCAACAAACCTGAAAGCCGGATGCAACTTCAACGGTGCTTGCGAAGGCTTGCACTGTTCGAAATTCCACACCTTTCGCATAGCCCAGGTATTCACCCACAGAGCCGTAGAAATCAAAGTCCACCTTGGTCGTGCCGACGAGGCTCTGCGAGTCCAGATGCGCCCAGCTCCAGGCGATTGGCACGCCCCACGCAACGTTGATTTCATCAGCTGATACAGGAACGGTCGGATTCCCGGCGCTGCCTGTCAGCGGCAGGAGTTGCGCCGCCTGCAAGCAGCCGTCCAGCATGCTCGGATGGCGGATCCCCTCGGTGCCAAGTGGCGATGATCGCAGGCGCACCAGTCCCTCGTTACCATTGCCGTAGGCCTGTTCGACGCTGCGGTACTGTTCGCGCAGCGCAATACCTTCGCTGGCGGCATCGCTCCATAGGCGCTCGGTTGGGATTTGATCGCGCAGACGCAACCTCAGGTTCGCCAGTGCGACAGGCGCCATGCGCTCGGCGCAGACCTCGCATTGAGCAATGCCAATCCGGCGCCAATCGGAATCGCAACTACGATCCTGAGCGAATATCTCGATGTGGGCAGGCCGTCGCCCTTTGAGTCGCACGAGCGTCTGCAGTTTTACCGATTGGTCACCCTCGAGCTGCAGAGGTGTCTCATGCTGCAGGGAAAGCAGACTGAAAGCGAGGTCGGGGGCATAGGCATTGAGCGCCTGAAGAGCCATTTCGGCAACCGCCGCAAAGGGCACGGTCGTGCGACCGAAGATCTCGTGACTACGAAACAGCGCGCAGTTGCCACTAACCTCGGTCTCAAAGAGTGCGTCTGCGAGCGCAGGGGAATAAATTCGGCGCCCGATTGCGCTGACGCTTGTCGCGGCAGCATGGTTGGGCTTCAGAGGCTGCTTCAGGCTGTCCATCCAGTATTTTTTCTTCTGCCAGGAATAGGTGGGCAGGGCGATGTTGGGGACGTGCGTTCCGTGAATGTGCTGCCAGTGCGGATTGAATCCCCGGGTGTAGAGCTCGCCGAGGGATTGCAGAAAGCGGGCGCGGGCATTGGGACGGTCGCACGAAGCGAGCACCTTCAGCGCATCGTTCGACTCGGTCTCCAGGATCGCTGCGGCAAGCGCAGGTCGCGGACCGAGCTCCAGGAACACTGCGTGACCGCCAGCCTTCAGTGCCTGGATGGCCTGCGCAAAGCGAACCGGCTTGCACAGGTTCTCGCTCCAGTAGCCAGCACCCAATGTCTGCTCGCACGCTCCATTCACCGTTCCAAAAAAAGGTACGCTCACTGCTCTGGCTGGCAGCGCCGAGAGCTGCTCTTCAAGCGCTCGGGCAGCCGCCTGCATGCCGGGACCGTGACCGGCCACGCCCGCTGTCTCGAACTCCCGGCAGTAGATCTGAGATCCTCTGAGTCTTAGCAACAGAGTTCTCATGGAGTGTGAGTCACCGGCCAGCACGGTGTTGCGCGGGCTGTTGTAAGCGGCGATCCACACCGAGCCCTCAGGCTGTTCGCGCAGCAACTGCTCGGCCTGATCGGCCGGCAGATCCACCAGCGCCATCAGACCCCGTGGGCCATGCTGGTCCAACATGCGTGCACGCGCACAGATCACCTCTAGCGCCTCTTGCAGTGTCAGGGCTCCTGCCACATACGCTGCCGCCACCTCCCCCATGCTGTGCCCGACTACCGCAGCCGGACGCAACCCCAACTCCTGCCACGCCGCAGCCAATCCCATCTGCAGCGTAAAGACCGCCACCTGCGATACCTGAACCTCACTGAGCGGGCGGGCGCCCGAAGCCCCTTCCAGCACCGCACGCACCGACCAGCCTTCAAGCTGCTGCAGCCGTGCATCGATCTGCTCAACGGTACGACTAAAAGCACCCCCCGCCTGCAACAGCTCGCGCCCCATCCCTATCCATTGACCGCCCTGCCCTGAAAATACCCACACCGCATCCGCACTGCTGCGGGCTGTGCTGCCCGCCGCCTCACTGAGCGGCGGCTGTTGACTGCTCCGGCGCAGGCTCTGGGCCAAGGTAGCCGCCGTATCACCCACCACCGCCAGGCGATACTCATGATGCGTGCGACGCATAGCCGCCGCCGCCGCAATCAGCGATGCCTCGCAGCTGCCTGCCGATGCACCGTTCAGCCACTGCTCATACTCACGCGCCAGCGCCTGCAGCGCCGCGCGCTCACGCGCCGATATCACCAGCAGTTGCGGCCCAGCTCTCGGGCCGCTGCACTGCTGACTGCTCGGAGCAGGACCCAACACCGCATGCGCATTGGTCCCCCCGATCCCAAAGGAGCTCACTCCCGCATACGGCAGCTCTGCGCTCCACGGCCGCAGCCGTGTGTTCACGTAAAACGGGCCCGAAGCAAAATCAATCGCTGGATTGGCCCGCTCATAATGAATGCTCGGCGGCACTACACCTTGCTTCAATGCCAGTGCCGTCTTGATCAGACCTGCCACTCCCGCCGCAGTATCCAAATGACCAATGTTGCCCTTCACTGATCCGATCGCACACCGCCCCGTTGCTGCCCCTGACTGCCCAAAGGCCTGTGTCAGCGCCGCTACCTCAATCGGATCTCCCAGCGGAGTGCCGGTGCCGTGTGCTTCCACGTAACCAATCTGCTGCGCCGCTACACCCGCAGCGGCCTGGGCCGCACGAATCACTCGGGCCTGCCCGGCAATACTGGGCGCCGTAAAACCTATCTTCTGCGATCCATCATTACCGATCGCCGTGCCCTTGATGACCGCTATGATCGAGTCAGCTGCTGCCAGCGCCTCACTCAGCCGCCTCAGCACCACCACCCCACCGCCGCTCCCGAACACCGTCCCGTCCGCCGCAGCATCAAACGGTCGGCAGCGTCCATCCCGCGAGGAGTAGCCCCCTTCCTGCCATAAATATCCGCTCCGATGCGGCACCTGCAGCGCTACCCCTCCAGCCAGCGCTACCTCGCACTCCCCCAGCAGCAGGCTCTGACATGCCATGTGCACCGCTACCAACGAGCTCGAACACGCCGTCTGCACCGTCACACTCGGACCACTCAACCCCAGCTTGTACGATACTCGAGTCGCTAAATAATCCCGGTCCGTTGCAATAGCGGTTTGAAAGTGCGCAGTTGAGCCGAGCCAACTCGGGTCGAATGGAGTGGTGCCCGCCGCCAGGTATCCTGGCTTGCTGCAAGCGGCAAACACAGCCACGTCAGGCATGCGACGCACATCGATTCCAGCACTTTCGAGTGATTCCCAGGCAAGTTCCAGCATCAGGCGTTGTTGCGGCTCTATCAGTTCCGCTTCCCGCGGGCTCAGCGAGAAGAAGCCGGCGTCCAGTTCCTCTATTGAGTCAAGGCATCCTCCGCGCAACACATAATTTGGCTGTCTCAGCACAGTCTCGGAGACGCCCGCCCGAGCGACCTCGTTTGCAGTCAAGGCATGTATGCCCTCAACTCCCTGACATATCAGCTGCCAATAGCGCTCGATGTTGGGCGCCGAAGGAAAGCGTCCTGCCACGCCGATGATGGCGATATCCGTGGTTGGCTCGTCGTGCACGGCTACTCCGACCGCCGCTCGCGAGCCAGGGCGAGGGCACGCCTGCGCA
>DATMRM010000241.1:0-7068 GCA_035566155.1 Steroidobacteraceae bacterium
AGCGAGCGACCTGCTGCTGCACGCTGTCCAGGCTGAAATGCTTGCGGCTCATCGGTCCTTCTTCGGCCAGTCCCAGGCGCGCGGTCACTTCGCCGGCCGTCACACTGGCCGTGCCGTATTTGCCGACTACCACGCCAGCGGCCGCGTTGGCCAGCTGTGCCGCGTGCGCGATGTCCGCACCGTGAGCCAGGCTCAGCCCCAGGGTCGCGACCGCCGTGTCGCCGGCGCCGGACACGTCATAGACCTCTTTGGCGACCGTCCGGATGTGCTCGGCTGAGCCGTCGCGACGCACGATCGACATGCCTGCCTTACCGCGCGTCACCACCATCGCGTCACACTGCGCCGGACCGAGCAGCGCTCGCGCACCGGCCACCACCTGTTCGTCACTCGAGCACTCATGGCCGCACGCGACTTCCAGTTCGTGCCTGTTGGGCGTCAGGACTGAGGCACCGCGGTACTTCGCAAAGCTGCGCGACTTGGGATCCACCAGTACGAGCTTGCCGGCCTCGCGCGCAGCGCCGATCGCCGCTGCGGTCAGCGCCTCGGTCAGCACCCCCTTGGCGTAGTCAGAAATGATGACGACATCCGCCACGCCCAGCTGCGCGCGAAACTGCACCAGCACTTCGGCGGCAGTGGCATCGTTCAGTGGCGCTTTGCTCTCGACATCAGTGCGCAGAATCTGCTGCCGGTCGGCGACATGGCGCGTCTTGGCGGTGGTCGGACGCGAGGCATCGCTGATCAGCCGGGCCTGAATGGTTGGAATGAGATGCAGCTGTGCGCGCATCGCCTCGGCGGTCGCATCACTGCCGATCACCCCCACCAGCAGCGCGGTCCCGCCTAACGTCGCGACGTTGCGCGCGACGTTGGCCGCCCCGCCCAGCATATCGACGGTGCGCTCGACACGCATCACCGGAATCGGAGCCTCGGGGGAGATGCGCTCGACCGAGCCGTAGACGAACCGATCGAGCATCACATCGCCGAGCACCAGCACCCGCGCGCTATGAAATTTGCTTAGCAGATCCAGCAGCACTGTGTGGCTCATGGGTGCCGCTCTAGAGCGTCAGACCCAGACGCTGCTCGAGCGCCTTGCACAGCAGATGACCGACGAAAATATGCATCTCCTGAATGCGGGCGGTAATCGATGAAGGCACGACAATGCTAACGTCGCACAACCCCGGCATGTCGCCGCCGTTGCCGCCGGTGAATCCGACGCTATGCAGCTTGCGGGCGCGCGCCTCGCGCAGGCCGTTGAGCACATTGCGGCTGCGACCGGAAGTGGAAATCCCGACCGCAACGTCACCCGGCCTTCCCAGCGCTTCGATCTGTCGCGCGAACACCTGTTCGAACCCCATGTCATTGGATCCGGCCGTCAGCACCGAGCTGTCCGTGGTCAGCGCAATGGCGGCGATCGCCGGCCGATCGGTGTGATAGCGGATGACGCATTCGGCCGCCAGGTGCTGCGAATCACTGGCGCTGCCGCCGTTGCCGAAGAACAGCAGCTTGCCCCCCTGACGGATAGCCGACTCCCAGATTGAGAGGGTCTGCGAAAACGGCGTCTTCACCGTCCTCAGCAGGGACTCAAAAGCGTCGCGATGCTCGCCGGCCTCACGGTGAAGAAAAGCCTCGATGTCGAATCCGGTGGCGACTTTGGCTTCCATGCTGCAAATGCTACCGCGATTCAGGGCGTTGCGGGATGCTGTGCTAAGCTGGGCGGTCAATTCCGCCTCCTGTCCGCCATGACGCGCGAAGAGCAGATCCACGGTTACTTGAGTTCATTGCAACAGAACCTGTGCCAGTCGTTCGGCCAGCTGGACGGCGGCAAGTTCGTACCCGATCCGTGGACGCGTGAGCCCTCGGCCACCGGGCTGACGGGTTGCGGGATCAGCGCAGTCCTGGAGGGCGGGGAAATACTGGAGCGCGCCGGCGTCGGCTTTTCGGACGTCGGTGGCGCAAGCCTGCCGCCGTCGGCGACCGCGCGCAATCCGCAGCTCGCAGGACGCCGCTACCGCGCGATGGGTGTCTCGGTTGTGATGCACCCGCGCAATCCACACGTCCCCACCAGCCACATGAATGTGCGCTTTTTGAGTACTGGCGACACCTGGTGGTTTGGTGGAGGTTTCGACCTGACTCCCTACCTGGTGAACGAACAGGATGTGATCGCCTGGCATCGGGCAGCGGCCGCGGCGTGCGAGGCCTTCCACCCCTCACTGTACGATCATTTGCGCAAGAGCTGCGATGAGTACTTCTTCGTGCGCCATCGAGGCGAGGCCCGTGGTATCGGCGGCATTTTCTATGACGACCTCAACGAGGCCACACCGCAGTTCGGCATGAGCTGGGAGCGCTGCTTCGAATTCATGCAGGCTGTGGCCGGTCGCTATTGCGAAACCTACCTGCAGATTGTGCGGGCACGTTATCAGCTTCCCTACGCTGCTCGAGAACGGGATTTCCAGCTTTATCGTCGGGGACGTTACGCTGAATTCAACCTTGTTTTGGATAGGGGAACGCTGTTTGGTCTACAATCGGGCGGTCGGGCGGAATCGATCCTGATGTCGATGCCTCCGCTCGTTCGCTGGGCCTACCGCTCCCCGGATGCGGAACTTGATGCCCGTTTGTTGCCCTATCTGACGACACTTCGGGGACACGACTGGCGCGCACGAGCCGAGGTGTGACGGCTGTTCGCGTAAAACCACGTGCATGTCTGCTAAATGAGCGGATGATGTGGTGGGGGGCTCGATATATGTTCACTACCCAACGGCCGACCGCCGCGGGCGCGGTCACTGCCGGCATACTATTCACCGCTCTCACCTGCCTGAGCGCAGGCTATGGCGCGGACAACCTGGCAGCCCCCACGGCGCCGGCGGCACCTGCAGCCATCGCGCCTGCCACACCGACTGAAGCTGCCGCGCAATTGCCCCCTCCGCAGTCAGCGGAACTGACTGAGATCGTCATTCATTCGACCGAGCCACGCTTCGTGATGCCGACGCGACGCGATCGCATCGGCCGGATCTGGGCACCGGTGTACATCAATGGGAAAGGTCCATTCCGACTGGTGCTTGATTCCGGCGCCAATCACTCAGGCATTACCGAACAGGTCGCCGTCATCCTGGGCTTGCCGTCCGACAGCTCGCAGCAGGTCATGCTGCGTGGCGTGACCGGCTCGGCGGCAGTGCCGACGGTACGCGTCAACAGCTTCGTCGTGGGCGATGTGCAGGAAGGGGCCGAGCGCCTGCCGATCGTCACCGATGCGCTGGGCGGCGCCGAGGGCGTACTGGGTACCGACGGCATGCAGAATCGCCGTATCTACATCGATTTCCGGCACGACCTGATCAGCATCACACGTTCGAGGAGCGAGCATGCCGATGCGGGTTACCGGGTTATTCCGTTCGAGACCATGCGCGGCAACCTGGTCGTCGTGGATGCCACGGTGGGGGGAATACACACCAAGGCCATCATCGATACCGGTGGTCAGGTCACGATCGCCAATACGGCATTGCGGCAAGCACTCGAGCGTCGCAAGTCACAGCTACTGGGCCGGGCGATCCATATTGAAGGGGTCACGACCGACATTCAGGACGCCGATGAAATCAATACGCCGCCGCTGCGAATCGGCGGCGTGGACGAAGGCGTTGCTAGCGTGATCGAGATCCGCTTCCGGGACATCAGCTTCGGCGACATGCGCATCTTCGAACATTGGCGCCTGACCGATGAGCCGGCGATGCTGGTCGGCATGGACGCGCTGGGGCTGCTCGATACACTGATCATTGACTACCGGCGTCACGAACTGCAGATTCGCATGCGGCCGCAATAGTCAGCCGCTTCGCGCCACGCCTCGCGCCATCCGAGTGCGCGAGTCGAGTTTCGATGGCGAGTGAAGCTTGACGCAGTTCAACTGGAGCAACCCCTACCCGAGCACCCGTGTGCCGGTGTTCGCCCGCAATGTGGTCTGCACGTCCCATCCTCTGGCCGCCCAGGTGGGCCTGAAAATGCTGTGGAAGGGCGGCAATGCGGTCGATGCCGCGATCGCCGCGGCCGCAACACTCACCGTGGTCGAGCCAGTTTCCTGCGGACTGGGTGGCGACGCCTTCGCGCTCGTTTGGGACGGCACACAGCTGCACGGCCTGAATGCCTCCGGCTACGCGCCGGCCGCCTGGTCGGTGGAATACTTTCAGCGCAAATACGGCCGCGATCCGGGCATGAGTCAGCGTCCTATGCGCGGCTGGGATACCGTGACGGTCCCCGGTGTGATCGCCGGGTGGCAGGCCCTGCATCAGCGCTTCGGCACGTTACCGCTGGCCGATATTCTCGAACCGGCCAGTGAGATCGCGGAACGCGGCTACGCCGTGTCACCGATCGTCGCGCAGAAGTGGGAGGCAGCGGTACCGGAACTGCGCACACAGCCCGGCTTCGCTGCGACCTTCATGCCGGCAGGGCGCGCCCCGAAGGTCAGCGAACTGATCCGTCTGCCCGATCACGCACGCACCCTGCGGATGCTTGGCCTTAAAGGCGCTCGCGACTTCTACGAAGGCGATATCGCCGAAAAGATTGCACAGTTCGCGAAGTCGGAAGGCGCTGCGATGACGCTGGATGATCTGCGAAGCTTCCGGGCCGAGTGGGTGGAGCCGATCTCCAGGACCTATCGCGGCTACACGGTGCACGAGATCCCGCCCAACGGTCAGGGTATCGCTGCACTGATGGCGTTGGGGATCCTCAGTCAATTCGATCTGAAAGCCCTGGCCGTGGATTCGGTCGAATCACAGCACCTGCAGATCGAGGCAATGAAGCTTGCCTTCACCGACCTGTATCACTACGTCGCGGACCCGCGCTCGATGCAAGTGACGCCGGCGCAGTTGCTCGACGACGCCTACCTCGCCTCGCGCGCCAAACTGATCCACCGCAGCCGCGCTGGCGAGTATCACTGTGGCATGCCCGCGGGCGGTGGCACTATCTATATGAGCGCGGCTGACCAGAACGGGATGATGATCAGCTTCATCCAGTCCAACTACATGGGATTCGGCTCAGGAGTGGTGGTCCCCGGAACAGGCATTTCGCTGCAGAATCGCGGCTATGGATTTTCGATGAACCCGCGTTCGCCCAACGCCGTCGCCGCTCGCAAGCGCCCGTTTCATACGATCATTCCCGCCTTTCTGACGCGTGACGTCGGAGTTCAGAGGCAGGCAGTGATGAGCTTCGGGGTGATGGGCGGGGACATGCAACCCCAGGGGCATCTGCAGACGCTGGTACGCATGCTGGACTACGGGCAGCAGCCGCAGGCGGCATGCGATGCACCGCGCTGGAAACTCAACCCCGATTTCACGATCGATGTCGAAGCGCAGCTCGACGCGCGCACGCTCGCCGGCCTGCAGTCATACGGTCACACGGTCAGGTCGTACACCGATTCTTATATGGACTTCGGTTCAGGTCAGTTCATCTGGAGACTCGACCCGCAAGATGTGAATCGCGGCTACGTGGCCGCCAGCGACAGCCGGCGTGATGGGCTGGCCGCCGGCATCTAAGGCCCGGCCCGCCCTGCCGCCATGCTAGGCTAGTTCACTCATCATCCGATCGCCCGACGATGGACGACGAACCTTCGGACATGCCGCCGGTTGAGATGCCGGCAACCGTGACTACACGGCGCCGAGGTGGCGCGCGCGCGGCGGACGCCGAGCCGGTCGCGCGGGTCGGGGATGTCCTGCTGGGACGTTTCCGCCTGCAGCGAATCATCGGTCGCGGAGGCATGGGGGTCGTGTTCGCCGCCAACGACCTGCAGATGCAGGGCGAGCCGCTGATCGCGATCAAGCTGCTGAACGAAGACATGCGCGACTTCCCGGTCGCGGCCATGGCACTGGAGCGCGAATGCCGCAAAGTGCGCATGCTGGCTCACGACAGCATCGTGCGGGTGTTCGAGTTCTATCGCACCGGCGAGCAGACCTTCATCACGATGGAACTGCTGGAGGGAGAATCCCTCGACGCCGTCATCAAACGTTTCCCGCAGGGCGTCGCGTGGAACGATGCGTGGATGATCATTCGCGCCGCGGCGGACGCATTGGCGTACGCCCACCGCCAGAAGCCGCCGTTCGTGCATTCGGACTTCAAGCCGTCCAACGTGTTCTGCACCCGCTCCGGGCAGATCAAGGTGCTCGACTTCGGTGTCGCACGCGCCGCGCGCACCTCGGACAAGGCCGCTACCAACCTGAGCATTTTCGATCCGGCTCAGTACGGGGCACTGACTCCCGCGTACGCGAGTGCAGAGATGCTCGCCGGGCTGAACGCTGACGTGCGCGACGACGTCTATGCGCTCGCCTGCGTCACCTACGAGGTACTGTGCGGCGAGCATCCCTTCGCCCGGCGTCCGGCGGATCAGGCGCGGGCCATGATGCTCAAGCCCAAGCCGATCGCATCGCTGGGCGGTCGCGTGAATCGGGCACTGGCCCACGGCCTGGCGGTCGACCGGATGCACCGTACACCGACGGCCGCGCAGTTCATCGAGGAACTCGGTGACCCGCCGGAACCGCCGGAGGTGCAGCGGCGCCGATACCTCAAGTGGGCGCGGGCCGGTGGGGCGATCGCCATCGCAGTCATCGCCGGATTTGGCCTGTGGCGGCTGAAGCCGTTGATCCATTGGCCGAGTCGCACCCCATCGCTCGCAACCAGTTCGGCGCCCTCGCCGAGCCCTGCACCGCTCGCTGCGCCCGTGTCCGCGTCCCGGCCCGTTGCGGCCAGTAAACGGGCGACGCCCGAACCTGCAGAGATCCGCAGCCCGGCCTCGCCGGGGGCGGTTCCCGGCGATCGCCTGCTCGCGCTGCTGCAACTGCTGGGTATCCCCAATGACGTCAAACCCACTACCACCTATCCTGAGAGCGCGGCCCGCAAGCTGATCGAGACCTCGCCACGCAAAGTGGTCCTTGGCAGTACGCCCGAACAGATGCAATCGGCACTGACGCTTTGCCGCCGATATTCCTCTGAATGCCGGGCAAGCTGGTATGCCGACGAGAAACAGCGTACCGCAACGCTCGAACCGTTCGAGCTCGATCCCACTCCGGTCAGCGTGCTCGAATTCAGGCGCTTCGC
>DATMRM010000242.1:0-14310 GCA_035566155.1 Steroidobacteraceae bacterium
CAGTATCTGAGCGGCCGCGGCGGCGAGCTGGTCGAGGAGATGCCGCTCGCGCTGGTCGAAAACCAGGCGTACATCCACTATCGCAAGGGTTCGGTGATCCTGTACGCGCTCAAGGACTATCTGGGTGAGGCGGTGGTCGACCGCACGCTGGCGAGGTTCGATGCCGAAAAGGCGTTCCAGCAGCCCCCGTACACCACGACCCGGGAGTTTCTCAGCGATCTGCGCCAGGAAGCCGGCGAATCATGGTCGCCTCTGATCGCCGATCTGTTCGACAAGATCACCCTGTTCGACAACCGGGTCGTCGACGCCCAGGCAAAACGGCGGTCGGACGGCAAATATGACGTCACGCTCAAGCTGCACGCGACCAAGTTCTATGCCGACGGGGTGGGCAAGGAGACGGCCGCCAAGGTGGACGTTCCGATTGATATCGGGGTATTCGCGCGCGCCCCCGATGGCAAGGAACAGCACGAGAAGGTGCTGTTTCTGGAAAAGCGCACCGTTGCCGATGGCGATAGCACCCTGACGATTACCGTGGACGGCGAGCCGTTTGAGGCCGGCATCGACCCGTACAACAAGCTGGTGGATCGCGTCGCTGACGACAACCGCAGGCGGGTCAGCCTCGAGCGCTGATTGGGGATTAGGCCTAAAGTGTCCTTGAGATGCTCCGCCTCCGCCGCGCGCACCCGTTCGCGACGGCAAATGCCCCTGGCCTGTCAACTTTCGGTGTTCTGCGGTTCCGCGGGTGCAGCCCTCGAGGCTTTCTGCCAAAATTCTCGTTTGTCCCCCGTCGCTCCGAGGTTCCCTTAGGTGTGTCCTGCTCCGCTCGTTCGTTCATCACCGCTGAGTGCGCCAGGGACTGCAGCGCTCGCGTTTCTGTATGAGCACCCGCAATGGTTTGCGCCGGTGTTCGCCGAGCTCGAGCGTCGCCGCGTGCCGTTCGACAAGTTCTTCATACCGGATTTCTGGTACGACATCGGCGCCGCCGCGCCGTCGTTCAAGGTGCTGTTCAACCGCATGAGCCCCTCGGCGCACAGCCGAGCGCACGGCTCGGGCATCTTTCACACGCTAAGCTTCCTGGAGCATCTGGATCGGCTCGGCGTGCGCGTCATCAACGGTGCCCACGCCTTTCGGTACGAGATTTCCAAGGCCGCGCAGCACTCGCTCCTGCGCCACCTGGGGCTGCCGTACATTGCCTCGCGCGTCATCCACGCGCCGCAGCAGGCGATCGATGCGGCCAAGGGCCTTCGCTTTCCGATCCTGATCAAGGCGAACATCGGCGGCAGCGGCAAGGGCATCGTGCGCTACGACACCGCGCAGGCCCTGGGGGCGGCGCTCGCCGCCGGCCAGGTGGAACTGGGTTACGACAGTATCGCGCTGGTGCAGGAATTCGTGCCGGCGCGCGGCGGATTCATTACCCGGGTGGAGACCCTCGGTGGCAAGTACCTGTACGCCATCCGGGTGCACCTGAGCGGGCAGACCTTCGATCTGTGCCCGGCCGACATCTGCCAGACTGCGCGCGGCGAGAGCCTGAACACCGCCTGCGTGGTGGAGGCCTCGAAGGCCGGCCTGAAAGTGGAGGGCTACACGCCGCCGGCCGATGTGATCGCGAACATCGAGCGCATCGTGCGCGTCGCCGGTATCGACGTCGGCGGCATCGAATACCTGACCGACGACCGTGACGGTCAGCTCTACTATTACGACGTCAATGCGCTGTCGAACTTTGTGGCCGATGCGAAGAACGTGATCGGCTTCAACCCGTTCGAGAACCTCGCCGACTACCTGCAGCAGGAGTTGTCGCATGCCCGCTGACCGCATCCGCTTCGGCTACTGGATGCCGGTGTTCGGCGGCTGGCTGCGCAACGTCGACGATGAGAACATGCAGGCGAGCTGGGAATACACCAGCCACCTCGCGCGCCGCAGCGAGCACATCGGCTACGACCTGTCGCTGATCGCCGAACTCAACATGAACGACATCAAGGGGATCGACGCCCCGAGCCTGGATGCCTGGTCTACCTCGGCCGCGCTGGCCGCGGTGACCGAGCGGCTGGAGCTGATGGTGGCGGTGCGGCCGACGTTTCATACGCCGGCGCTATTTGCCAAGCAGGCGGCGAATATCGATCACATCAGCCACGGGCGGCTCGCACTGAACGTGGTCTCTTCGTGGTGGGAACAGGAAGCCCGCATGTACGGCGTGGACTTCGAGCGCCACGACGACCGCTACGGCCGCACCTCCGAGTGGCTGGATGTCCTGGACGGCGTCTGGAAGCAGAAGAATTTCAGTCACGCCGGCAGGTACTACAAGACAGAAAGCACGGTGCTGGAGCCGAAGCCGGTGCGCCATCCGCGCCCGCCGATCTATGCCGGCGGTGAGTCGGAGGCAGCCAAGAACCTGATCGCGCAGAAATGCGATGCCTACGTGATGCATGGCGATTCGCCCGCGCACGTGAAAGCGAAGATCGATGACATGCGCGCCCGGCGCGGGAAATTGGGACTGGGCCCGATGCAGTTCGGCGTTGCCGGTTTTGCCTTCACCCGCGACTCGGATGCAGCGGTCAAGCAGGAGCTGCAGCGGATCACGGACGTCAAGCAGAATGCGAAGGGCTATGCGAACTATCAACAATGGCTTCAGGGTACTCAGCTCGAACAGAAAATGTCGATCGAGGAGTATTCGGTTTCAAATCGCGGCTTGCGCTCGGGACTCACGGGTACCCCTGGCGCGGTTCAGGAGCAGGTTGGCCGCTTTGAGGAAGCGGGCGTGAACCTGCTGCTGCTGCAGTTCAGCCCGCAGCTCGAGGAGATGGAGCGCTTCAGCCACAGCGTCATCCAGCCGCTGCAGTAATGCCAGTCATCACTCTGCCGGACGGCAGCCAACGCACCTACGACGCGCCGGTCAGCGTCGCCGATGTCGCCTCCAGCATCGGCGCCGGTCTCGCGCGCGCCGCGCTCGGCGGCCGCCTCAACGACAAGCTGGTGGATACCTCGTTCGTCATCCACGACGACGCAACACTGGCGATCATTACCGACCGCGATCCGGAAGGCATCGAGATCATTCGCCATTCCACCGCGCACCTGCTGGCGCAGGCAGTGAAGCAGCTCTTTCCGGAAGCGCAGGTCACGATCGGGCCGGTGATCGATAACGGCTTCTACTATGACTTCGCGTTCAAACGGCCGTTCACGCCGGAGGATCTGGCCGCGATCGAAGCACGCATGAAGGAGCTGGCGAAAGCCGATCTGCCGGTGCAGCGCCGTGTGATGCCGCGCGATGAGGCGGTGAAATTCTTCGAGAATATCGGCGAGCACTACAAGGCGCAGATCATCGCGGCGATCCCCGCTGGCGAGCAGATCAGCCTCTACGGCCAGGGCGACTGGGTGGACCTGTGTCGCGGTCCGCATGTGCCATCGACCGGCAAACTACGCGCGTTCAAGCTGATGAAACTCGCTGGCGCCTACTGGCGCGGGGATTCGCGCAACGAGATGCTGCAGAGGATCTACGGCACCGCCTGGGCGGACCAGAAGCAGCTCGATGCGCACCTGAAGATGCTCGAGGAAGCCGAGAAGCGCGATCACCGCCGCATCGGCCGCGACCTGGATCTGTTTCACATGCAGGAGGAGGCGCCCGGGGCGGTATTCTGGCATCCGAAGGGCTGGCAGGTGTTTCAGTCACTGATCGCCTACATGCGCCGCAAGCAGGGCGCAGCGGGCTATCAGGAAGTGAACGCGCCGGAGGTCCTGGACCGAAGCCTGTGGGAGGCGTCCGGCCACTGGGCGCAGTTCGGGGAGAACATGTACACCACGCGCACCCCCGATGAGCGCGTGTATGCCATCAAGCCGATGAACTGCCCGGGGCATGTGCAGATTTTCAAGCAGGGTATCCGCAGCTATCACCAGCTGCCGATCCGCTTCGCCGAGTTCGGCAAGGTGCACCGCTACGAGCCGTCCGGTGCGTTGCATGGGCTGATGCGGGTGAGGGCCTTTACCCAGGATGATGCGCATGTATTCGTCATGGAGGATCAGATCACGTCCGAGGCGGCCGCGATGACTCACCTGATCCTCTCCATTTATAAGGATTTCGGGTTCGATGAGGTGCGCATCAAGTTCTCCGACCGCCCGACACGGCGCGTGGGCTCGGATGAGGTCTGGGATAAAGCCGAGGCCGCGCTGGCGGCAGCGTCCAAAGCGGCCGGCATTGAGTACACATTAAACAAAGGCGAGGGAGCCTTTTACGGGCCAAAGCTAGAATTTGTCTTAAGAGATGCGATTGGCCGGGACTGGCAGTGCGGTACCGTACAGGTGGACCTGAACATGCCCGGAAGGCTGGGCGCGCACTATATCGATGAGCACAGCCAGCGGCAGACTCCAGTCATGCTGCACCGGGCGATTTTTGGATCGCTCGAGCGTTTTGTGGCCATTCTGCTCGAGCACTGCGCCGGCAAACTGCCCGCCTGGATTGCACCAACTCAGGCCGTGGTGATGGGGATCACCGACCGCCAGCATGAGTATGTCGAAAAGACTACAGATTTCCTGAAGAAACAAGGGCTTCTGGTCATATCTGACTTGCGCAACGAGAAGGTCGGATTTAAGATCCGCGACCACACGCTGCAGCGGGTCCCCTATCTTCTGGTCGCCGGAGATAAAGAGGTTGCAGCGAATCAGATTTCTGTGCGCTCCCGTAGTGGAAAAGATCTGGGCGCGATGTCGCCGCAGACGTTCGTGGATCGTCTGCGCGCCGAGATTGATAGCTACGGGCGCCAAACTTTGGAGGATTGATATATAGCCATTTCAGCGAAGCGAGTCCGGCGTAACGAAGAAATTACCTCGCCCACGGTGCGAGTGATCGGAGCGGATGGGGGGCAAGCAGGAGTCATGACGCGCGCGGAAGCGCTGCAGTTGGCCACTGCTTCTGAATTGGATCTGGTTGAAGTCTCGCCGACGGCGGAACCGCCGGTCGTGCGGGTGATGGACTATGGCAAATTCCTGTTCGAACAGAACAAGAAGGCGCATTCTGCCAAGCGCAAGCAGAAGCAGATACATGTCAAGGAAGTGAAGTTTCGGCCCGGCACGGAAGAGGCGGATTACCAGGTCAAGCTGCGTAATCTGATCCGGTTTCTGTCCGAGGGCGATAAGGCCAAGGTGACCTTGAGGTTCCGAGGCCGCGAGATGGTGCATCAGGACATCGGCCGCAAGCTGCTGGATCGGGTACAGATCGATCTTGGCCCGTATAGCGTGGTGGAACAAAACCCGCTGATGGAAGGCCGGCAGATGGTGATGCTGTTTGCACCGAAAAAGAAGTGACCGCGCGTCCGGCAGCTAGCGCTGCCTGACGCTCGGTCCGCCAGTGAGCGGGTCATCGTGGCGAGAGCCCGACGGCTTTGTGAACTGCAGGCAACAACGAGTAGGAGTGATCATGCCCAAGTTGAAAACCAACCGGGCGGCGGCGAAGCGTTTTCGCAAGACAGCCAAGGGCTGGAAGAAATATTCTTCGGGTCGTCGCCATAACCTCGGCCATAAAGATTCCAAGCGCAAGCGGCACGCGCGCTCGGGCGGCAGCAGCCTGGTACACGAGAGCGATGCTCATCGTATCGACCAGTTGATGCCCAATCACAAATAGCAGAGGTTCACGATGGCAAGAGTCAAACGGGGTGTCACCGCGGGTCGGCGACACAAGAAGGTCCTTGGCAAGGCCAAGGGGTATTACAACGCGCGGCGCAAAGTCTTCCGCGCCGCCAAGCAGGCGGTCATCAAGGCCGGCCAGTATGCGTTCCGCGACCGGCGCCAGAAAAAGCGTCAGTTCCGCGCGCTGTGGATTCAGCGCATCAACGCGGCCGCGCGCGTGCATGGCCTGTCGTACAGCCGCCTGATCGAAGGGCTCACCAAGGCGGGCTTCGAGATCGATCGCAAGATCCTGGCGGATCTGGCGATGAACGATGCCAAGGCATTCGGCGTGATCGCTAGCCAGGCAAAAGCCCAGCTGGCCGCGGCGTAAGCGCGCTTGCCGTTTGCGTTGGGGGTGCAGGCCATGATTGAGGGCGCACTGCAGGAGATCTCGCGCGCGGGCACGTTGCCCGAGCTGGAGGAGATCCGTGTCCGCTGGCTGGGCAAGAAGGGCCAGATCACCGAGCAGCTCAAAGCGCTCGGCGCGCTCGATCCTGCCGAGCGCAAGGACGCCGGCGCGCGCATCAATGCGGCGAAAGAACAGGTCCAGGCCGCGATCGAAGCGCGCCGCGCCGAACTCGAGCGGCTCGAGGTCGAGCACAAGCTTGCGGCCGGCCGGATCGATGTGACGCTGCCCGGGCGCGGCGAGGCGCTCGGCGGACTGCATCCGATCACGCAGACCCGGCTTCGGATCGAGGAGATCTTCCGGCGCGCGGGCTTCGACGTGGCGCACGGTCCGGAGATCGAAGACGACTTCCACAACTTCGGCGCGCTCAACATTCCGCCCAATCATCCGGCGCGCGCGATGCACGATACCTTCTATCTGCACAACGGCCTGCTGCGCACGCATACCTCGCCGGTGCAGATCCGCGTGATGCAGAGCTCCAAGCCGCCGATTGCACTGATCGCGCCGGGCCGCTGTTACCGGCACGATCCGCTGGACCCGACGCATTCGCCGGCGTTTCATCAAGTCGAGGGCCTGTACGTCGATCGCAACGTCAGTTTCGCGAACCTGAAATCCACGTTGCACAAGTTCAGCGAAGCCTTCTTCGAGCAGCAGCTCTCGATCCGCATCCGCTCCTCGTTCTTCCCGTTCACCGAGCCCTCGGCCGAACTGGATATCACCTGCGTGCTGTGCCGGGGCCGAGGTTGCCGCACCTGCAAACAAAGCGGATGGCTGGAGATTGCCGGCTGCGGCATGGTGCACCCGAACGTACTGAACGCCTGCGGCATCGATCCGGAGGAATACACCGGCTGGGCTTTCGGCGCCGGCATCGAGCGCCTGGCGATGCTGCGCTATGGGATCAGCGATCTGCGCCACTTCTTCGAGAACGATCTGCGTTTCCTGGGATCACTGGCCGGAGGGGCGCCGTGAAGCTGGCACTGTCCTGGCTGCGCGAATGGGTGCACATCCCGCCGGACTGGGATGCGCGCCAACTGGCTGCGCGGCTGACGCAGGGCGGATTCGAAGTCGAAGCGGTGCTGCCTGCGGCCGGCGCTTTCTCCGGCGTCGTGGTCGCAAAGATTCTGTCCGCCGAGCCGCATCCCCAGGCCGGGAAGCTTCAGGTGTGCCGTGTCTCGCAGGGCGACGACGGCTCGGACAGCGGCAGTGAATTGCAGATCGTGTGCGGTGCGCCCAATGCGCGCGCCGGACTGGTCAGCGCGCTGGCGAAGGTCGGCGCGAGTCTGCCAGGAGACAGGCACATCGGTGCCGCGCAGCTGCGCGGCGTGGACTCGCACGGCATGCTCTGTTCGGCGCGGGAACTGGGCTTGGGGGATGACAGCAACGGCATCCTGGAATTGCCGGGCGATGCCGCGCTCGGCATCGACCTGCGCAAGTACTTAGGGCTGGACGATTCGGTGCTGGAGATCAATGTCACGCCCAATCGAGGCGATGCGATGTCGGTGCTGGGCATTGCGCGCGAAGTGGCGGCGCTCGCCGGCACTGCGCTCAAGGGCAATGTCACTGGCACCACGCTCACGCCATCGATGAAACAGGTGAGTTCGAGCGCCGAAGGCGATCAGTTCCGTCTGCGCACCGAAGCCGGTGCGGGTGCGCCGCGCCTGCTCGCGCGCAGCGTGCGCGGTCTGAACAACCGGCTTTCAAGTCCGCTGTGGCTGCGCGAGCGCTTGCGGCGCGTGGGACTGCGCTCGATCAGCCCGGTGGTGGACGTCACCAACTATGTGATGCTCGAACTCGGTCAGCCGCTGCACGCCTACGACCTGGCGCGGCTGCACGGTGGGCTCACAGCGCGTCGCGCGCGCGCCGGGGAGCGACTGACGTTGCTGGATGGGCGCGAAGTGGAACTCGATCCCGACGTGCTGGTGATCGCGGATGACAAGGCCGCGGTCGGCATGGGTGGGGTCATGGGGGGTGCGGCAACGGCGATCAGCGCCGACACCACCGACGTGCTGCTGGAGGCCGCGTGGTTCAAGCCGGACGTCATCGCCGGCCGGGCGCGCCGCTATGGACTCTTCACCGATGCTGGACAGCGCTTCGAGCGCGGCGTGGACTGGCGCGGACAGGAGCGTGCGCTCGCGCTCGCCAAGCGGCTGATCCTCGACATCGCCGGCGGTACCGCCGGACCGGTGGTCACGGCGGAACTGCCGGACGAACTGCCGCATCACGCCAGCGTGCCGCTGCGCTACAAGCGACTCGAGCGCCTGCTCGGCGCGAGCGTCGCGCCCAGTCATGTTGAGCACAGTCTGAAAAGCCTGGGGCTGGAGATTAGTGCCATCAGCGGCGGCTGGACGGTGCAGCCGCCCTCCTGGCGTTTTGACGTCGCGATCGAAGCGGACCTCATCGAGGAGGTCGGGCGCGTGGTCGGCCTCGATGCGATCGAGGAAAAAGCCCCGCTGATGCTGATCGAGCCGCGCGTGCTGCCGGCCAATGAAGTCGAATCGCAGGTGGTGCTGCGCACGCTGGCCGCGCGTGGCTACCAGGAAGTCATTACCTTCGGCTTCACCGACCCGGTGCTGCAACAGACGCTGTTCGGCTCGCAGCCGAGCATCGAACTCATCAATCCGATTTCGAGCGATCTGGCCGTGATGCGCTCATCGCTGTGGCCGGGATTGATCAGCGTTGCCAGAACCAACCTGCAGCGCCAGCAGACGCGTGTGCGCGTGTTCGAAGTCGCGCACCGATTCCTGCGTGACGGTGAGGGACATCGTGAACAGCAGATGATCGCAGGGCTCGCGCTGGGCTCGCGCCTGCCGGAGCAGTGGGGCGCGAGCGCGACGCCGGTTGATTTCCATGATGTGAAGGATGATCTGCAGAGCCTGTTTGCGCTGTGTGCCAGCGCGCGCGAGTTTTCATTTGTACCGGACGCGCTGACGTGCCTGCATCCTGGGAGAAGTGCGCGCGTTCTGCGCGGCGGGACGCCGATCGGCTACCTCGGCGAGCTGCACCCCAATCTGGTGCGTTCACTCGACTTAACATATACCCCGATCCTGTTCGAACTAGACTATTTAGGCACTTTTAGCGCCAAACTTTCGCAGTTTCGCGAAGTTTCGCGCTTCCCGCAGATCCGGCGGGATATTTCCGTATCGGTGCCCGAGCAGGTTGCCTACGCTGCCTTGAGGGAACGTGTTAGCCTTGTATCCGGCGACTTGCTCCAACAAATAAGCCTCTTCGACCTCTACCAGGGTAAGGGAGTAGAAAAAGGTCGAAAAAGTGTGGCCTTAGGATTGATTTTACAGGATTTAAGTCGCACGCTTACAGACGAAGATGCAGACCGCGTGGTGCACGCAGTGCTGGCAGATTTGCAGTCGAATTTGGATGCGCGAATAAGAGAATAACGGCGATGGCACTGACCAAAGCGGAGATGGCCGAGGCACTGTTCAACCAGCTCGGTCTGAACAAGCGAGAAGCACGCGAACTGGTAGATCTCTTCTTCGAAGAGGTGCGTGGAGCGTTGTCGCAGGGAGAGCAAGTGAAGCTGTCTGGCTTCGGCAACTTCGACCTGCGCGACAAGAATCAGCGACCAGGGCGCAACCCCAAAACCGGTGAGGAAATTCCCATTAGCGCGCGCCGCGTGGTGACATTCCGCCCCGGGCAAAAACTGAAGGCGCGCGTCGAAGCCTATGCTGGAACCAAGGAATAATAACGAGCTGCCGGCCATTCCCGGCAAAAGATATTTTACGATCGGGGAAGTGAGCGAGCTGTGTGGAGTGAAACCACACGTACTGCGCTACTGGGAACAGGAGTTTCCGCAGCTCAAGCCCGTCAAGCGTCGTGGCAACCGTCGTTACTATCAGCGCCAGGACGTGATCGTGATCCGCCAGATCCGAAGCCTGCTGTACGAGCAGGGCTTCACGATCGGTGGCGCGCGCAACAAACTGGGCGGCGATGAGGCGCGGACCGACACCACGCAGAGCCAGCAGATCGTGCGACAGCTGCGCTCCGAGCTGGAAGAGGTCCTGAGAATTCTGCGTCGCTAGTTGTGTTGTGGCGCCGTCGTGCGCCAGCCCAGCAACACCGCGCCCATTACCAAGGCCGATGCCAGCAGGAATGGCGCGCCCGGCAATCCCCAGTCCGCGCGCGTACTGATGGATACGGCGAAGATCTGGGTAAACATGATGGGTCCGATGAGGCTCGCCAGCCCCATGAGACTCGCCAGCGCACCCTGCAGGCGCCCTTGTTCCGTGTCACTCACCAGCCGCGTCATGAGTGTCTGTAGCGATGGCGTCGCGATTCCCCACAGCGCCATGACCGGCACACCGATCCAGAATAGGGTTCCGTTGAAGGCCAGGCCGTAGATGGCGAAGCCAATCGCGCCGAACAGCAGACCGACCGCCATTGCCCTTCGTTCGGCGAGCCATCTGACTGCCGGCTTCACCAGCAGGCCCTGCACCAGCAGCGATGAGATGCCCACACCGGCCAATAGGATCCCCACGGCGCGGGTATCCCAGCCATAGCGATAGTGCATGTACAGCACCGTCGTGCTCGGCAACACGACATGCGCGAGATTGATGAGGAAATAGCTGACCGCCAGGCCCGCTAGTATCCGGTGCGAACGCAACAGCTTCAGCGCACCCAGCGGATGGGCGTTCTTCCAGGCGAACGCGACGCGGCGTTCCTTCGGTAATGATTCGGGCAACACGAACAGTCCCCAGCACACATTGGCGAGCGCCATGCAGGCCGAGGCCCAGAACGGCAGGCGCGGTGAGATGGCGCCGAGCAGACCGCCCAATGCCGGGCCGAGTATGAAGCCGACACCGAACGCGGCGCCCATCATTCCAAACGCCGCGGCGCGCTTTTCCGGTGGCGTGACATCCGAAATATAGGCTCCCGCCGTGGCGAAACTCGCCGCGGTGATGCCGGAGATCACCCGGCCCACCAGCAGCCACCACAGGTTCGGTGCCAGTGCCATCAGGATGAAATCCAGACCCAGACCCGCGCAGGAGATCAGGATCACCGCGCGGCGCCCGAAATGATCCGACAGCGAGCCTTGTACCGGGGAGAAGATGAATTGCATCAGCGCCCAGGCGGTGCCGAACAGTCCGTACATCGCGGCCGCGCGCGCGGCATCCCCGCCCATGAAGTCCTGTACCAGCACCGGCAGCACCGGAATGATCATTCCGAAGGCCAGCATGTCGATGAGTACGGTGACGAAGATGAATCTCAGCGCCGCCTGGCGGCGCGAGTCGGCGGATGTCTTCACACCGCAAGTTTACTAGAGCGCTGCCGAACCTGGGTCGCTAACGGTGTCCGTACAGAATCTGGCACAGGCATAGCCAGACCGATATCCACAGCATGCCGTGCAGCGCGTGCGAGGGAAGGGTGCGGGCACCGCGGCTGTCATCATCGGCCGGCGTGCCGAACGGCCAGGAGCGCAGCAGGTTGTATTGCGTCGGCTGGTTCCTGCGTGTGTCATACGTTCCGAGTGCGACGAGCGAGCCGGTCAGCATCGCCAGGAAAAGCTCATCCGATCCCTGGCCCTGGCGGATCGCATAGGCACCGGACAGGGCCACGGCGGCGAACCACAGTATGCAGACAGAAATTTCCCTAACCCTCTGACTCATATCATCCCTTCCACGGTGCGCGGGTGACCGCGCGCTTGCCGGTCTTTGCCGGTCAATTTACACGTGAATTGTTTTTTCGCCGCGACCGATGTCGCAGGATCGACTTGACGTCGCGCGCACGATTGAAGTCTTCTAAGCGACGCAGTATCCAGGGGATCTGAGCGATGCAGCAGTCAACCGTCTCCATCACGCGCGCTGATGGTACTTCGATGAAAGCGATGTACTGTCTGCCGGATGCCCCGGGCGGGCGCCTGCCCGCAGTGCTGGTGATCTTCGATGTCTTCGGCATGACGACCGATTTGTCGCGCATCGCAGGGCGCTTCGTGCAACAGGGCTATGCGGTGCTGGTGCCGGACCTGTTCGATCGACCGGAGCTGCGCGTGCTGTGTGTGGTGCGGGCCCTGCGCTCCACGCGGCGTGGCAGCGGTCGCGAGTTCGATGATCTGCGGGCCGCGCGCGAATTCCTGGGCAGCCGCAGCGAGATCGACGCTGCGCGTGTTGCCGTCACCGGCTTCTGCATGGGCGGAGGTTTCGCGGTGTATCTCGGGGCGAGCGGGCTCTACAAAGTGAGCGCTCCGTTCTATGGCGATGTACCCGGCAATGTCGAGGCGCTGCGCGGCACCTGTCCGGTCATTGCCAGCTTCGGGGCGCGCGATGCGAAGCGGATGATCTCGGCGGGGCATCGGCTCGAGTCGCACCTGAAGACGCTCGGTGTGCCGCACGATGTGAAGTTCTATCCCGAGGCCGGTCACAGCTTCATGAATCGCAACAGTGGGTTTCTGGCTGAAAGGCTGGCCCCGAATCTGCCGATTCACGCCCAGTATCACGAGCCTTCCGCGGAAGATGCCTGGCGGCGGCTATTCTCGTTCTTCGACGCCCATATGAACCGGCCGTCGAATCCGCCAGCGGCCTGACTGACCCGCGACCCCGCCGGCCGGTCAAACCGGGTATCATGGCCGCACGCGGTACCGTGGGACCGGTGCCGCGCAAGAAGAATAAATCGTGTCGGAGCGTGGCGCAGTCTGGTAGCGCACTTGCATGGGGTGCAAGGGGTCCCGAGTTCAAATCTCGGCGCTCCGACCATTTAAATCGTTGTCTATTCCGAAGACATCGGTAACCTATCCATCAGGTAGGGCATCGGGTCTAGCCAGCGCTCACGCTCGGGCACTGGTGGAACCGTTCCGTGATCGTATCCGGTAGGGGTTCTATTGGGCTCAAAGACAAATCCAGAGAGACCACCGGATGCCCTTCAAATTCGCCGCTCCCAGCAACGGCCTGCGGTGCGTCAACAAAACCGCCGACCACTTCGCAGTACACAAGCCATAGAGCTACCGGCCCGTAGATAAACTTTGGCGCTTTGGTATGACCCTCCGGACTATGCACGGCAATCTTTGCCCGCCAGCCTGGATTGGCATGCACCGCTGTAAACTTCGGCTGGTTCGCCGGCATGTGCGCTGTGCCGTCGGCAAAAAATCCCGCTGGCGCGCATTACCGCGCCAGCGGGTGAATACTGAGTCCATCGATCATCGCTCGGGGGTCGAGTGATGGTCTACTAGGGAGGACTGGACTCAGGCGTGCACATTACTCGGCCAAGGTGGGCGCAGTCGGTACGGTGCCCCACACGGCCTGCCATTAAGTAATGCGACGGCCCGTGCCGAGTGTGAGATGAGTCGTCCGAGACGCCTCGGGTGGAGGCGTAAAATTCGGCTCTATGAATGACAACGATGCAACGGTACGACTTCGCGCTCGCTGGGACGGCGACACTGCTCTCGCGCCAGAGCAGGCGATCGAACTTCGCGAGCTTTACTCGGAGCTGCAGGCCGCTACCGCGGCGGCGGCTGAAGCACTGGGTAAGACCGGCCCAATGCCGGCGGGCATGCCCCTTCAGCGATTCCGGGAGATTGACTCCCGCGTTGCCGCGCTTGTCGATCGGATCCGAGTGATCCTCGACTAAGCCCCGCCCTTCCCACAGGGCCGCGGGCTTTTTCTTTGCGATGAGCCATATGTGAGCGAGGTCACATCCTAATATCGGAAACTACGTATGTGCCGGCACAGGCGCACGGTCGATACCTGCGTTAGGTCTACATAAGCGCGGGGGCGCAGGACATGAAAGTGGACACAGCAGACATGCTCAGTACGCTGGCCATCGGAGATCGGGTCATCTTCCGCAGCTCGAAAGCAACTGCGTGCGGTACCGTCACTCAGGTACTCGACGACGGGGTCGTGCGCGTGCTGTGGGATGGGGAAGAGCGCGGTCCGCTGCAGTTCGGCCAAGTGCTCGTCAAGCTGATGCCTGAGCTGCACCACCCAGCGGCCTGAAGCCAGACCTCCTGAGCGACCACTCGCTTTCATTTGTGAGGCGCGTCATGCAGTGCCTCAAAGACGCAGCGTACGATTCCGGCAAATGACGGACGACACCGAAACCGAACGCTTGCCGCGTCTAAAAGGCTTGGGGAATCGCCTGACGGCCGCCGAGCTGGACGAACTGCGAGAACTCTATTGGGAGCTGCCGTCTGCCACCGAGGCGGCAGCCGAGTTGCTGGGCTCTCAAGGGCCGATGCCTACCGGTATGCGATTTGAGCGATTCATGGAAGTCACCGAGCGAGTTGCCGCGCTGATTGTCGAGATCGATAC
>DATMRM010000243.1:0-3523 GCA_035566155.1 Steroidobacteraceae bacterium
CCATCCAGATAGGAGAACGTGATGCTCATGACGCGCAGGGTGTCCTCCAGCAGCTCGCGATCGGCGCGGCCGAGCGATTCCAAGCTGCGCATGCGTGAGCTGTCCTTGGGGTCGCTCAACGTCAGATCGAGCAAATCGCCGAAGGACTTCAGGCTGTCTTCGTTCTGGCCCTGCTTGAATTGCGACCAGCCATGCTTGTAGAGGCTCTGCGCATAGAAGCTCGATCCGGTGCGGCCGTGCATCAGCACAACTTCGTACGCCCGCTGAGCGTCGGCATAGCGACGATTGGAGAACAGTAGCTCGCCGCGCCGGAACTGCACTTCGGCGATGTCGCGACTCTGCGGGTAGCGCACGACGACGCCATCGAGCGTGGTGAGCGCCAGATCGCTCTGTCCGGTCGTCTCGTAGGCGCGCGCCAGTTGATAGAGGACCTGGTCGTTGCGCGGGTAGTTCGGGTAGGCCTTGAGCAGCGTCGAATACAGGCGAATCGCCTCGGCGCCCTGACGATCTACCTGCGTGACCTCATTGGCCATGCGCTCGAGTTCGCCCGACTCGAGATTCAGATCGCCCAGCCGGCGCAGAGCCTCGGCGCGCAGCCTCGGATCCGCATTCTGCAACTCGAGAAACTGCCGGTAGTTCTCCATGGCCTTGGAGGCGCCACCGGCTGCGGGCTTGCTGTCGCGCTGAACCGTAACGGCTTTTGAATCAAGATCGGCGATCGTAGGTGCCCTGGACGGCGGCTGCGAGGCCGCGTACACGTGTCCGATCATCGTCAGCCACAGCAGCGGCGCCAGCGTTGACGGCGCCGATGCTCGACCCGGATGGATGTCGCGCGCGCTCATTTCTGCTCGGGCACCGACTTCTGTTCAGGGATGCTCTCGCCGGCCGGTCTCGCGGCTGAATCGGAAGGCTTCTCGTTCGTGTCTGCGGAGCGATCGTAGATATCGGCGAGCTGCACGCGCGCCTGCACCGCGTAGGTAGACAGACGATCGCGTTGCGATTGCAGTTCCGCTTCCGCGAGACTGGCCAGGTACTGACTCTGCTGCCGTGCAGAATCGCCCAGGCGCTGACGCACCGACTTGATGCGCTCGGCAAGCGCCGCAATGCGCGCGGCGAAATCCCCGGTATTGGTCGGCATCGTGGCGCGAGCGCGTTGCACGCGCACCCAGCGATTCTGCAGTTCCTCCAGCTGCGCATCGAGCTCCTGCAGCTCGTGCCGCTGCTGGTAGCTGCGCTGTTTGAAGGCGGAGTCCAGACGCCAGTACAGCACACCTTTGATGAGGCGCAGCTTCTCGAGGCTCTGCGCATTCTCTGAGTTGGCCGGCATCGAAGCTGCCACCTCCTCCAGATGCAGGATGCGCGCCCATTGATCGCGCTCCGGCGGCGTCCCGAGCGCGGCGACGTCGTTGCCGATCTCGATCGCGTTCAGCCGCGAGTCCGCCGCACCGCGCTCACCGCTCAAGCGGGCCGGCGCGTTGCTCGCCAGAAGCGCATCAGCCCGTGGAAGTAACCCTGCGTACGCGCGCTCGCGCGTATCGATCATCGCGCCAAACGCGTCCATGCTGTCATCCCAGCGCAGCAGGCTGCGTTGCAGATAGCCCAGATCGCGCCAGTTCTTCAGGCCCTCCTGAAAATCGTTGTCGGCCAGCAGTGCATACAGATAGCGCGACTGAGGAGAGTTGGGCAGCGTTCGCAGTTGATAGAACCAGCCGTAGGTGTTGGCATTGTCCTTGTCGGAGGCCAGCAAATCGTCGAGCAGATGTCCGCCGCGAATATGGGCGATCGCGTTGTCCAGGCTATCGGTTTCGCTGGAGAACGACTTGAGCGCATCCTCATAGGCTTCCGCTGCCTGGCCGCCGGCGCCAAGCTGCCCGTAAGCGTAGGGCACCGCCAGATACGACTCCTGCACGGCGGCATCGAGCAGGCCGCGTTTGTGCAGCTCCAGCCAGGGCGCCAGCGCCGCGCGATAGTCTTTGAGCGCGGCGCGCGCCCAGCCATCGCCGAGCAGCGCGCGGCTGGAATACGGTCCCTCCAGACGCACGCGCGCCAGCGGGATCAGCGCCGGCGCGGGCTGATCGGCCTGCAGGTAGGCATAGCCGAGCGCGAGGTTTGCCTTGTCGCGCAGATTCAGCAACTCAGGGCTATAGGTATTGAGCGTGCCGACCGCCGTGAGGATTGGATCGGCCTCGACCAGCCGTCCCGCGCGTACCATGGCAACGCCCAGGTTGAAGCGCGCATAGGCCATCCAGTCAGCAGGCCCCTTCCAGTTCTTCAGAATGGCAATGGCCTCATCGAAACGCTGCTGCCGCATCAGTACATTGACGAGCAGGTGCACCCGCTCGGCTTCGGGTTGCGGCTGCAGTTGACCGTTGATGTGGCTGAGCGCCTGCTCACTGCGATCGTAGTAGCCGCGCTCGTACCAGATCTTCGCCAGATAGAACCACGCTTGATTGCGGACCGCCGGCGGCAGGCGTTCGCCGAGCATCGTTTCAAACCGGCGACCGGCCTCATTGTGCATGCCCAGCTGCAGATACAGACCGGCCGCTAGAAGCTGCGCGTCCGCATCGTGGTGCGGCATCCGATTCCACTGGGAATACGCTTCGAGCAGCGTCAGCGTCTGCAGGCCCGAGTCCTCGTCGGCCCAGTCATGAAACAGCACATCGCCGTAGTGCAGATCCTGCACCTTGATGCTGGGCAGCTTGTTGGGATCGGGTCTGTGCTTGGCCCACGCCACGGGAGTGGCTGCAACCAGCAGCGATGCGCAAGCCAGACTCAGGGATCTGCGCCGGAATCTCATGCGGGAACTATTCCCAGTCCTTGATCTCGAATTCCGGCTCCTGAGCGTGCGCGTGATCGGTAACCTTGAGTTCCAGATACTTCGCACCTACGCCCTTCTCGAACTTAAGGTTGGCTCCCCGCTTGTAGTTGCGATCGTGTGGACCCTTGCCGTTGAAGAACGCCACCAGTTCATGTTCGCCCGCCTTGAGATTGCCGACGTACAGCCGCTGCACCCCGCCTTTGAGCAGTGCGGCCGTCTCGCGCGGAGTGTAGAGGTAGTTCATCACGTCGCGGTTGTCTATCTTCAGCGTGATCGAGTCCAACGCGAAAAAATCACCGACATCGACCGATACGAACACCGCGACCTGCGTATTGGCCGGGAACAGCAGCTCCTCCTCCAGTACGAACAGATCCTTATTCAGATCGACCACGTCCTTCTTCAGGACTTGAATCTGCTGATCGAGTGCGCGCGTGCTGTCCGCACTCGGGGCGGTGTCGGAATCGGACGTTGAAGGGGGTGCCACCGCGGCATCGGGCGAGGCAGCCGGCGGTGTGGTGGCGGGCGGAGTGCTTGCTGGTGGCTGCTGGGCGTACACCATACCTGCCGACAGGCAGGCGGCGGCGGTCAGGAGCCGAAGCGTCGTGTTCATAAATTTTCTATCGACAAAGTGAAGGTTCATGGTACCGCCGGCTTGTTGTCCAACAATGTGCGTATCTGCACAACATAGGAACGTTCGTCGGCGCC
>DATMRM010000244.1:0-3569 GCA_035566155.1 Steroidobacteraceae bacterium
CACCGGATCGTTGAGAAAGTGTGTGAAGTCGTTGTAGATGTGCAGCTGGTTATATTCGTAGAACCAGCTGGCAGTCAGTTTTGCCGCGCCCAGTTCGGCGTGGTACTGCGCTGACAGGCTGGCGCGCTGCGCGCGACCCCCATCGGTCGGATCCAGCGTTCCGAAGCGATTGGCCACCAGACCCTGCGCTAGCGCGCGCTCCGGAAGGTCGGTGGTGTTGTTCCAGAGCTGATGATAGAACAAGCCGGTGACGCAGTAGCCGCTGTGCTGATCGCCCCGGCTGTAGCGAAGCACGGTATTGTCCTTGTGCGCATCGTCCGGATTGGAAAACGGACCGTCGTAGCGCTGCGCTTCGAGGGCGGCCAGCAGATTGCCGCTGCCGAGCGCCTGCGAGCCCGTCAGCAAGACGCGCTGGAAATCGAAACTACCGGCCGTCACCGATACCTGATCCTCGATCGTGTCGCGATAGTTCACGCGCACCGAGCCGACCGCGCCGAAGTCGCCGACGTCGGCGTAGTAGGGACCCTTGGTATAGCGAAGGCCGTTCTCCAGCTCAGGGATCACAAAGTTCAGATCCGTATAGCCCTGCCCGTGAGCATGCGTCGGCTGATTGATCGGCATGCCATCAACGTAGGTTTCCAGATCGGTGCCGTGATCGAGGTTATAGCCGCGCAGCAAGTACTGGTTGGCCTTACCCTCACCACTGTGCAGCGTCACGATCAGGCCGGGAACGGTCTCAAGCGTCTGCCCGGGCCGGTACTGCGGTGTGAGCTGCAACTCGGCATCGCTGACGATGCCTTCGCTCGCACTGAGCACGTTACCCAACAGCCCCTGGCGCTCGCCCGTTACCGTCACCTCCTGCAGCGTGCCACCATCCAGATCCACATCCACAGTCGAGGCGTCATCGGCCCAGGTTCGCGAATAAGCCAGCGCAGCGGCCAACCCCAAGCCAGCGACCGCGGCAAGCAGCCTCGGGCGCGGGCGGGCGCGATGGCATTGACGCGCAACACGGGCGCTGAGCGACATCGAGCCTCCCCACCGCGGTGTATGACGAACGATTCATTCGTAATACGCCCGGGACGGGGGTCTGGATGCCCCGACGTCGGCGCCGCGCCATGTCAACTCGAGGGCGGTGAAGTTCAGGCGGCTGATGCGCGTAGATCCTTCAATACCTTCCCGTATTTGAGGATCTCCTCGTCGTGCGGCGGATCGCGCCAGGTTTCCGCCAGCGCCTCGGCGTACCAGGTGCGCATCGCTGCGACCTCGAGCATGCGTGCGACATACTGCGCGCTGCGCGTGAACAGCTTCAGCGAGTAGCTTTGAACCCGGAAGGCGATGGGTGCGAAGAAGGCGTCCACGGCAGTGAAATGCTTGCCTGCGAGGAACGGCCCGCCGAAGCGCTCCAGACCTTCGGTCCATAGCTCCTCGAGTCGCTCCAGATCATTCGCGAGTGCTTCCGACACCTGATTCAGACGGATGCGCACACCGCAGGTCATCGAACAGGTAACCCTCAGGGCAGTAAACCCCGAGTGCATCTCCGCGACGGCGCAGCGCGCCCAGGCGCGCGCATCCGGATTCGCCGGCCAGACATCCAACTGGCGTTCGGCCAGGTATTCGGTGATCGCGAGCGAATCCCACACGCGCGTCTCGCCATCGATCAGGCACGGGACTTTGCCGGTGGGCGAAAAGGCGCGGAATGCTTTCTGTACCGGGGTCGGCTCGAAGGGAACCAGCCGCTCCTCGAACGCGATACCCAGTTCGCGCATCAGGATCCAGGGGCGAAGCGACCACGATGAATAGTTTTTGTTGGCGATATACAGGACGTACATGAGCGTGCATCTCCTAGTCCCCGAACCTCTTTGCGATCGTCAGACGCCACATGATTGGCTCGAGCGGATGCTCGTGCACGTCGGCGACGCCGTCCGGAGCTGTTTCGATTTCGGATCTTAATCGATCCACGTACCAGAACTCAGCCGCCGGTGCATGCGTATTGAGAAGATTGTAGATGCCGAGCGATGCACTCCAGCCAGTGCCCAAGGCGTAGTGCGCATCCAGATTGAGTTCGCCGAATCCCTGGCCGTTGATCTGCCCCGTCGCGGTGGGCGCCGTGGCGCAGGAAGCGGCAGCGTCGTGAAAGTCCCGGGCGGCCGCTGCGTTGCTGCACGGCCCGGAGGACAGCGGGTAGCTACCCAGATAGCGATATTCGAGACCGCCGCTCCACCGGCCTAGATCCGTCAGATACAGCGCCAGGGAGCCCGCGGCAACCGGCGCGTTGGAAATATAAGTGCCGACATGCCCGGTGCCGTCGTCGAATGGCTGTGTAAAGCGGGTGTGATTGCCCGTGATGCTGGCGTAGAGCTCCAGCCACGGGGTGAATTGATAGCTGACGTTCAGTTCAGCGCCGTACCGGCGGCTTGGCGGTCCGGCGGAGTCCACGCCCGCATCCGGATCGAGCACGGTTTCCGATTGCTGCCACAGATTGTAGATCGCCAGCGTGGCGGTGAAGTTCTGGCCGTTCTGCACCCGCATACCGACTTCCTCGCCATTCTGCTTCGACAGCAGCGCAGCGTTCGGTAAGCCCAGGTCCACACTCTTGTCCTGGTTCACGCCCCGCAGGTCGGTGCTGTGGAAGCTCACCCCGGCGCTCAGATAGAACTCCAGGTGTTCCGAGGGCGTGTAGATCAGGCTGCCTTTGGGCTGCAACAGCGCCTTGTGCGCCGTGCCGCCGTTGTTATAGCCATCGGTTTCGTGCAGTGCTGTCAGGTAGTCAACATCGGTCCCATGCTGATAGTCCTCGCGCAGCCCGAGCACCGAGCGAAGCGACGTTGTCCAGTGGGTGGTGGCCTGCAGGTAGCCCGCCAGTGAATACAGATAGATGCCGTCGTGATTGGAAAAGGAGGGTGGATCATCCCCGCTCGGCAAGGGTACGCGCGCTTGGGTGGGTGTACGTCCAAGATGGCTGAGGTCGTAGCGCGTGCTCACTCCGGCCAGCAGCTCGTTCTCGATCGCCCCGATCGGCAGCGGCAAGTGATAGCTCGCAGCCCCGCCCAGCACGCGCCGATTTTCGAACTGTACCTCCTGATCCCCATGCGCCGGGTCCACCAGGAAGTGCGTGAAGTCGTTGTACAGGTGCAGCTGGTTGTAGATGAAGAACGCGTTGGCATCGAGCTGCCCGTCCCCAAGGCTCTTATGGAATTGTGCGGAAAGACTGGCCCGCTGCGCGCGGCCGCCATCGCTGGGATCGAGCGTGCCAAATCGATTGGAGACGAACCCCGCGGCGATCGCTCGCAGTGGTATGTCGGTCGTGTTGTTCCACAACTGGTGATAGAACATCCCGGTCAGTGAATAGCCATCGTGCTGATCGCCCTGTGCATAGCGCAGCACCGCGTTCTCCTTGCGTGCCGCGTCCGGATTGTCGAACGGGCCGTCGTAGTGTTGCAGTTCCAGTGCCTCGAGCAGGTGACCCTCTCCCAGGGCCTGTGAGGCGGTGCCCAGCACGCGCTGAAAATCGAGCGTTCCGGCGCTAAGGGCAATCTGATCGGCGATCCGCTCGCGGTATTGCAGGCTCA
>DATMRM010000245.1:0-4052 GCA_035566155.1 Steroidobacteraceae bacterium
CCGGCAACACTGATGGCCAAACCGCCGCGCCCCAGAGCGCATGCCACGGCCCCCACTGCCAAGGAGTCGGCCGCGGGTCCTGCGGTTTCAGGCACTACCGAAACACCGGGAGTACCCAATCCGCCTGACGTCTATGGCCGCGCTTACCTCCTCACCGACGACGCCAGCGGCCAAGTGCTCGCGCAGCATGATGCCGACACGCGCATGGAGCCGGCCAGTCTCACCAAACTCATGACTTGCTACGTGGTGTTTCACGCGTTGAAGGCGGGCACGCTCAAATTGCAGGAGCCGGTGACTGTCAGCGAGCACGCCTGGCGAGCGGAAGGCTCGCGCACGTTCGTTCAGGTAGGCAGCCAGGTCCCGGCCGAAGTGCTCATCAAAGGCATGATCGTGCAGTCAGGGAACGATGCCAGCATCGCGCTCGCCGAACGCGTCGGCGGTACCGAGCCGGCCTTTGTTCAAATGATGAACGAATCCGCCAAACGCCTGGGGATGAACAACACGCATTTCGACGACAGCACCGGCCTGCCGTCTACCACTCACTACACGACGGCGCGCGACCTGGCCGTGCTTGCGAGCGCGCTGATCCGTGACTTTCCCGAGTACTACACCTGGTTTTCGATCCGCGAATTCGTCTGGAACAACATCAAGCAGGACAACCGCAACGGCCTGCTCGAGCGCGATCCTTCAGTCGATGGGCTCAAGACCGGACACACCGACAGCGCCGGCTACTGTCTGGTCACATCCGCGAAACGCGAAGGCATGCGCCTGATCGCCGTGGTACTCAACTCACCCAGTATCAAGGCTCGCGAAGACGCGAGCGCGGCCCTGCTCAACTACGGATTTACGTTCTATCAGTCCGTCACCGTCAAGCAGCACGGTCTGGTCGTACTCAAGCCGCGTGTGTACAAAGCCAAGGACCAGTATTTCGGCATCGGCACTGCCACCGACGTCGTCATGACGGTTCCGCGCGCCCAGGCCGCCAGCATCGAGACCAGTGCTACGGCACAGCGACGATTGATCGCACCCCTGAGCACGACGACATCGGTCGGCGAACTGCAAGTGGTGGTGAACGGCAAACCCGTCAAGTCCGTGCCCTTATTCCCGCTGGCCGACGTGCCGGCAGGCGGCATCTGGAGCCGGCTGAGCGATACTGTGGTGCTCTGGTTCCAAAAGTAGCGCCGCCTCGTGGCCAGTCCGCTTCCGACCTGCTATCTGAACGGCCAGCTCATGCCGCTGCAGGACGCGCGCATCTCACCGCTGGATCGCAGTTTCCTGTTCGGTGATGGTGTCTATGAAGTCATCGCGGTTCGACACGGACAGGCGCGCCGGCTCGCCGCCAATCTCTCGCGTTTGTCGCGCAGTCTGAAGGAGTTGCGCATCCCCGATCCGCATACGTCTGCGCGCTGGACTGACATCATCGCCCGCCTGGTCGCCGCGAACGGCGGCGGCGACCTCTATGTCTATCTTCAGGTCTCGCGTGGCGCAGAGTTCGGGCGCAATCATGCGCCGCTGCCGGCGATTGAGCCTACCGTGTTTGCATTCTGTGCGCCGCTGCTGCTCCCCGGCGAGGACTCGCTCGATAGCGGTGTTGCCTGCATTACCGCCATCGACACGCGTTGGGCTCGCTGCGACATCAAGTCGGTCGCGCTGTTGGCGAATGTGCTACTGCGCCAACAAGCGGTCGAGGCAGGCGCCAGCGAAGCGATACTGCTGCGCGATGGCATGCTGACCGAAGCCAGCGCGTCCAGCGTGTACGTCATCGCCGGCGGGCGGATCTGTACACCACCGAATTCTTACCAGTTGTTGCCAGGAACCACACGCACACTGATCGAGGAACTCGCCGACGAGGTCGGCATTCCTCGACACGTCGGTGGGATCACTGAAGCCGAACTGCGCTGCGCTGATGAAGTCTGGCTCAGCGCAGCGACCCGGGGAGTCGTGGCGGTCACCTCGATCGACGGACACCCAATCGGTGACGGCAAGCCGGGACGGCTTTGGCGCCGGATATACCAGTTGATCGAAGCGTACTGGGCTACGCCCTAACGTCCGGATCCGCGACGCTCATGCCACTGCACGCAGCGTGCGTCGCACAGACTCGATCATCCCTTGAACCTCCTCGGTCGAGGCAATGAAGGGCGGCGCGAGCGCAATCGTATCGCCGGTCAGGCGCAGCAGAATTCCTTCATCAAGGCCGCGTTCCAGCACTCGTATTCCGCGCACGCCCGCCTGGCCTGCGATCGGCTGCAGTTCGACCGCGGCGGCGAGGCCGAAGTTGCGGATATCCGCGACGTGTGGCTCATCACGAAGGGTGTGCACGGTGCTCTCCAGCACCTTCGCCAGCTGCGCCGACCGCTCGATCAGTGCTTCTTCCAGCAGCCCGTCCAGCGCGGCATGACCGGCAGCGACCGCCAGTGGGTGACCGGAATAGGTATAGCCATGAAAGAACTCGATCAGATGTTCCGGCCCTGTCATGAACGTCTCGTAGATCTCGCTGCGCGCAAGCACACCGCCCATCGGCACCACGCCGTTGGTGACCGCTTTGGCGAAGGTCGTCAGATCCGGCGATATGCCGAAGTATTGCGATGCGAACGGGGTCCCCAGACGGCCGAAGCCCGTAATGACCTCATCGAAGATGAGCAGAATGCCGTGCCGCGTGCACAGCTCGCGCAAACGCTCCAGGTAGCCGCGCGGCGGAACAAAGACACCGGCTGAACCTTGCATGGGCTCGACGATCACCGCGGCAATGGTCGAGGCATCGTGCAATTCCACCAGCCGCTCCAACTCGTCCGCCAGATGCACTCCCCATTGCGGCTGACCGCGACTGAATCGCATCGCGGCGGCGTTATAGGTGTGCGATAGATGATCGACGCCGGGCATCATCAGCGGCGCGAACATCTTCCGGTTCGCAGGAATACCACCGACCGAAATGCCTCCCAGACCCACTCCGTGATACGCGCGCTCGCGTCCGATCACCCGCGTGCGCGATGCTTCGCCGCGCGCGCGGTGATAGGCGATCGCAATCTTGAGAGACGTATCGACCGCTTCCGAACCGGAGTTGACGAAGAACACACGATCGTTCGCTCGCCCCGAAAGCGCGGCGATGCGCGCCGCCAGCTCGAACGCGGCGGTGTGACCGAACTGAAACCCAGGGCTGAAGTCCAATCGCTGCACTTGCTGCTGAACCGCTCGCACGATTTTTGGATGTCCGTGCCCAAGCGGAGTGCACCAGAGGCCGGACAGGCAGTCGAACACGCGGCGTCCGTCAGTCAGCGTGTAGTAGGCGCCGTCGGCGCTCTCAATCAGCCGTGGATGCGCCTTGAAATGACGGTTGTGCGTGAACGGCATCCACCACGACTGCAGTGCGGCCGCGGGGCTGTTTGCTTTCATAGGTCCTGCGCTCGCCTGTGACGAAGTCATGTTTGCCCCGCATTGGACTGGCGATAGGTTGCCCGCCGCCGCAGACTAAGTTACCACGAGCACGGCGCGGAATCTTTGGGCGGAGACCGGGCGTGGGCGATGCTTTACCACCCCCGCCACTTCGCCTATGCTTAGGTCCCATGCTCGTCACGCCGACCACGATCAAAACCAAAACCGGCTCCGTCGGGGCGGTCCGGTCGTGTTCTTGTTGACGATAGCAACATAGCATCACCGAAGGCCCCGCCGGCAAAGGACGGGGCCTTTTCGTTTCCGAGGCTCCGCTCCCTCCGGCCTCACCATCGAGGAACAACGAGTCATGTCTGGATCTCTTGCGCGTGTCGCGATCGTCGGAGCCACCGGCGCTGTCGGCACGGAACTCATCGCCTGTCTGCAGCAACGGCAGTTTCCCCTGAGCGACCTGCGATTGTTTGCCTCGCAGCGATCGAGCGGACGGCGGATGGCCTTCTGCAACGAATTGCTTCCGGTGGAGCCGCTCGAGGAAGGCTCGTTGTCATCGACCCACATCGCGCTGTTCTCCGCAGGAGCCGCACGCTCGCGTCAGTTTGCCCCGTACGCGGTGCGTGCCGGCGCAATTGTGATCGACAACTCGTCGGCATTTCGCATGGATGCCG
>DATMRM010000246.1:0-3700 GCA_035566155.1 Steroidobacteraceae bacterium
ATTGCCGAGGTGCTGGTCCAGGATGGATTCTTCGAAGGCAAGCAACGGGTGCCTAAAGGCTGGGTCGCTCGCATGCGCCAACCGATAGCCGCCGATGGTCGGCGCGGGTTTGGTATCTGGCTGGCGGCGTCAGCGCATGGCGCCGAGAGTTTTGCCGCCGACGATGTATTTTTTCTGCGCGGGCCCGGTCACTGGCGCCTGTGGCTGGTTCCAGGTCTGAAGCTAGCCGTGCTGTTCGGCGCTGATGCCGACGATGAGGACACGAAGGCCTGGGATGAGACGCGCGTGCTGAATCTGGTCTTGCGAGCGGTGTCCGATCCGGTGAATCCCGCGGATCCTGCCTCCAAACTGAAAGGGTTGGTTCCCGGGCACTGAGCCGGAAGTCATCGGGAGGATGCGATGAGTGCTGGGATCTATGTCTTGGGGGAGCGGCGATTGGTGACCGCTGACGGTGACTTCTACATTGCCCCCGGGGCACAGGTGATCGGTTCCGTGATATTGGGAACCGGCGCCAGTGTGTGGTTCAACGCGGTATTGCGCGCCGACGATGAACGCATCGAGGTCGGTGCGGGCAGCAACATCCAGGACGGGTGTGTCGTTCATTGCGACGTCGGCGCACCGACCATCCTTGGCCGCGACGTCACGGTCGGGCACATGGTGATGCTGCACGGCTGTGTGATCGGCGATGAAACACTGATCGGCAACGGCGCGATCGTGCTCGATCGGGTGCACATCGGTCGTCATTGCGTCATCGGTGCAGGCTCCCTGCTGACGCCGGACAAGCAATTTCCAGACAATTCGGTGGTGATGGGCGCGCCTGCCAAGGTCGTGCGGCAGGTCAGCGAACGCGATCTGGCGATGATCGCGCAGGGCGCCGAGCACTATAAGGCCCGGCAGAAGCTCTACCGCCAGCAGTTGCGATCGCAATGAAGGCGATGCGTCCCGATCCTTGCCGCTGTCAGTGCCTCGCGGGCTTCTTGAGAAAATCGTCGCGTGTCGCGGAATTCACGACGATATGCAGCGTCTCCTCGCCGCGCGAGAGTTTCAGCGGCACCTGGATCCCGGCTTCGCCCGAGGTCCAGATGGTGCGGAATAACTCCGGCAGGGTGCGTACACGACGCGAGGCCACCTCCAGAATGACATCATCCGTGCGCACCCCGGCCTTGTCGGATGGGCCGCCGCGGGTGACACCGGCAATGATCACGTGATCGGCTTGCTCCGCGGCATACAGTCCGAGCCACGGACGCGGATGTCGCCGCGGGCGGCCCAGCGCGATCATGTCCTCGAGTATCGGCTCGAGCAGATCGATCGGTACGAACATATTGGCGTCGAAACTCTCGTTCGCCTGCGACTCCTGCACGAAGAGCGAGCCGATGCCGAGCAGCAGACCGTCAGCACCGACCAGCGCGGTGCCGCCCCACTGAGGGTGCGGGGGTGCGGTGAATAGGGCCTCATCGAGCAGATACTCCCAGTAGCCGGCGAATTCACGCCGCGCGATCAACTGGGCTTCGAGACAATGGCGCTCGCCGCCATGCCCGACCACGATCACTTTGTCGCCGATCGCAAGTGAGGTGGCCGACCCGCGCTCCAGCGGGGGTGCGTCCAGCGGGCCGAGCGGCTGTATGAGCCCGAAGCCACTGACCTGATCGTGGGCCAACGGACAGGCTTCGACGACTTTGCCCTCGAGGGTCGTCAGCCAGATGGATTCGGCTTCGGTGATCAGATACCCGATCGTCAGTACCAGCTTGCGCTCGGCACTGCGGATGACGACGCCGGAGCCGAGGCGCTCGGTCCCCAGATCCTGCGCGGTGTAGCCGTCTTCGCTGGCTTCCGTGTGAACCAACACCGCTGAACGGTAGACCGTCTGCAGGTCGAAGCTGAAGCGACTCTGTTGGGGACGCAACGTCTCCGGCAACTCCCATTCATCCCGCTTGTGGATCTCCATGCGGCGATGTTACTCGAACTGCAGCGACGCGCTGAAGACGATCACAGCCTCGCCGATGATGGTTACCGAATCGAGACATCCTGCTCGCAGATTCAGGGCGACCGTGACCCGACCTGGTCTGCCGACGTGGTGTCCCTGAGCGCCGGTGAATTCAACCATGTCTTCGCCGGAGGTCGGTTCGGTCGGTGCCTGGACCAGCGAATGCCGCAGCAGATAGGCACCCAGCATGGCGTGCGCGTTGCCGCTGACCGGATCCTCCGGGATTCCAAGCGCGGGGCAGAACATACGCGCTTCGCTGAACACGTCCGCCAGCGCGGGTTGCAGCGAGAACAGAAAGTAGCCCGCCGCCGCGAGCTGCGAGGACAGCGTCGTCAGGCGCGACAGATCCGGCTGAAGTCGGGCAAGGGTCGCGCCGTGGGCCAACCCGATCAGCAGCCGCGTACTGCTTTCGCCCGCGATCGTGGGCGGACAGCGCGGATCAAGATCTGCCTGCGTCAGTGTCAGTGCCTCTAGCACCGCGGACAATTCGCTCGCAGCGGGTGTGCGCTTGAATGTCGGCGGCGACTGGTGAATCGCAATGCGCGACGGCGATGCGCCGCTGATGGTGTCCACATCGACCAGACCGCTCTGCTGCTTCTGCCGTGCGCATGGCGCAAGTTGCAGCGACGCCCGCACCGCGTGCACCGCAAGTGTTGCATGGCCGACGAACGCGGCCTCGCGCCGCGGTGTGAAGAACCGTACGCGCAGATCGTGATCGTCCGCATCCGGGCGCAGCACGAACGCGGTGTCGCCGTTGTTGAGCTCGCGCGCGATGAGCTGCATGTCCTCGCTCGAGAGCGCGTCCGCGTCGAGCACCACTCCTGCCGGATTGCCGCAGAAGCGTTGCGACGTGAATGCATCGACCTGAAACAGTCGCACGTTGTGACCCATGATTGGCTCCGCCAGTAATTCCCGGCGATTGTAGCGAGCTTGAACGGCTTGCATTCGAGCCTTGTTTGATCGATAGTTGATCGCGAACACCTTGGGGTGGTCCTGAGCGGACCTGAGATGCCGATGGTCGGCGAACCCGTTGAACCTGATCCGGTTAGTACCGGCGTAGGGAGCAGGTATGAGATTCAAGTCAATTCGCGCGTGGCCACTGGCGGCCGTCGGCTTAAGTGTGCCCGCACTTTGTCCAGCGCAGTCATCGCAGCCAGCGCCGCCATCGCTGCAGGAAATCGTGATCACCGCCAGCCTGCGCGATACCTATCTGTCGGATCTGGCGCAGAGTGTGACGGTGCTGGATGACAGTACCTTGCGCGCTGCCGGAGTCCAGCAGCTGCAGGATGTGCTGGGCGAAATACCGAACCTGAGCTGGGCGAGCGGCAGTTCGCGGCCGCGTTTTTTCCTGCTGCGTGGTATTGGTGAAGTCGAGCAGTATCAGGGAGCGCCGAACCCCTCGGTCGGTTTTCTGATCGACGACATCGATTTCTCCGGCATTGGCATGCCGGCGACGCTGTTCGACACCCGCCAGGTCGAAGTGCTGCGCGGTCCGCAGGGTACGGTGTATGGTGCGAACGCGCTCGCCGGCCTGATCAGCGTATACACCGAGGATCCAACCCCGGATCTCACGCTGAATGGTGAGGCGACCGTGGGCGACTTTTCAACCCGCGCGGCGGGCGTCGCCGTCAGCGACAGTGTCGATGACGCGCGGGCCGGCTGGCGCATCGCCGCGCAGCAATATCGCAGCAGCGGCTATTTCTACAATGCTTACTA
>DATMRM010000247.1:0-2830 GCA_035566155.1 Steroidobacteraceae bacterium
TCGTCGATCCAGACTTCGATTAAACTGGCAGTGGCGATGTCGCGGTATTCATCGCAAACGTTATGGACCTCACGCAGACGTGCCGCCAGGGTCTTGTTGTCCTCGCACAGCTCGGCCAACATGTCGAGCGGATCGACATAGCTGGCATCGTTGTCGAGGATGCGCTGCGAGCGCGCAATGTGGCCGATCGACTTGATCGTCGCGCCGCCCAGCTTGCGCACCCGCTCGGCGATCGGGTCAGTCATCGCGAAGATCTGATCGGCCTGCTCATCGAGCAGCAGATGATAGTCGCGAAAGTGCGGGCCGCTCATGTGCCAGTGGAAATTCTTGGTCTTCAGATACAGCGCGAACACGTCGGCCAGGATCGCATTCATCGAGGCCGTGATGTCCCTGGTAGCGCTGGCCTTCAGATCGGTCGGAGTCTCGAGCGGGGCCTGGCGCCGCTTGAGCAATTCCTGGGTCTTGGACGCGGATGCTTTCTTCATGGGTTGGCTGCCTTGTGTTCTTCGGAAAAATACTGGGGAGTCAGCCGGCTGCAAGAGCTGCGGAAACGATGCTTTCGGCCTCGCTCGCGATGCGCCGCATGTGCTGCTCGCCCCGGAAACTCTCAGCGTAGACCTTGTAGATGTCTTCGGTACCGGAAGGTCGCGCTGCAAACCAGCCGTGTTCGGCGATCACTTTGAGTCCACCGATCGCCTCGCCGTTGCCGGGGGCGTGAGTGAGAATGCTCTTGATCGGCTCTCCGGCCAGTGTGGTGCTCTTCACCTGCTGCGCTGACAGCTTCGACAGCAAGGCCTTCTGCGCTGGCGTGGCGCGGGCATCGGTGCGGTCAAACACGCATTCGCCAAACTCTCGCGTCAGGCCACGATACACCTCGCCTGGGTCGCGTTTCATGCGCGCGGTGATCTCGGCCGACAACAGCGCGGCAACGATGCCATCCTTGTCGGTCGTCCAGACGCTTCCGTCCATACGCAGGAAGGTCGCGCCCGCACTCTCCTCTCCGGTAAAGCCCAGGGCGCTTGAAAGCAGGCCGTCGACGAAGTACTTGAAGCCTACCGGCACTTCGTACAGTTTCCGCTCCAGCTTCGCGGCCACGCGATCGATCATCTGGCTGCTGACCACCGTCTTGCCGATCGCGGTCTCGCGCCGCCACTGCGGCCGGTTCTGAAACAGATAGTAGATGGAGGTGGCCAGATAATGATTCGACGGCATCAGTCCGCTGCTACGCGCGACGATGCCGTGCCGATCATGGTCGGTGTCACAGGCGAAGGCCACGTCAAAGCGATCCTTCAATCCGATCAGCCGACGCATCGCGTAGCCGGACGAGGGGTCCATGCGAATCTTACCGTCCCAGTCCAGCGTCATGAAGCTGAAGGTCGGATCGACTACATCGCTAACGACCGTCAGATCGAGACGGTAGCTTTCCGCGATCGCGGCCCAGTAGTGCGCGCCGGCGCCGCCGAGCGGATCCACACCCATACGCACTTTCGCCGCGGCAATCGCGCCCAGGTCCACGACATTGCCGAGGTCGCGCACATAGGTGTTCAGATAATCGTATCGATGTGTGGTGGCGCTGTGCAGCGCTTTCTGCAGCGGCACGCGCGAGAGGCCATTCAAGCCGTTCAGCAGCAACTCGTTCGCACGGCGCTCGATGCCGCGTGTGACCTGGCTATCGGCGGGCCCCCCGTTGGCAGGGTTGTATTTGAAGCCGCCGGCATCCGGCGGATTGTGTGACGGCGTGATGACGATGCCGTCCGCAAGCTTAGAGCGGCGGCCGCGATTGTGCGTCAGGATAGCATGCGAGACCGCCGGCGTCGGAGTGTATTCATCGCCGTCGGACAGCATCACCTCCACACCGTTGGCGGCCAGCACTTCCAGCGCGCTCACCAACGCCGGCTCGGACAGGGCGTGCGTATCGGCGCCCATGAACAGCGGGCCATCGATCCCCTCGCCTTTGCGGTATTCGCAGATCGCCTGACTGATTGCCAGCACGTGCCATTCGTTGAAGCTCTGCCGCAACGAGGTCCCGCGATGCCCCGATGTGCCAAATGCGACTCTCTGCTCCGCCACGCTCGCGTCCGGGCGCTCGGAGAAATAGGCGGTGATCAGTCTGGGGACATTGATCAGCAACTCGCGCGGAGCGGGCTGACCCGCCAGCGCACTGATTCGGTCGCTCACGATCGCTGACCCGCCAGCAGTTGCCCAAGATCCGATTGCGCCAGATCGCCGATGCGTTCGACCGTGACATCAGCTGCCGGAAAGGCTGCCACCAGCTTGGGATCGAGCGCGTAGTGCCCCTGACGCGGGAAAATGGTCGTCAGGCGCGATCCCCACTGCTGCTTCATTGCCGTCAGGATCCGCAGCTTGTCATCCACCATGATGTAGTGTTGCGCAGGATAGAGCCGGCTGATGTCAGCCAGCATCTCTTCCTTGTGGATGTAGATGAGTACCCGGCCCTGCACCGCCTCCCACAGGCCGGAGCGTTGCACCTTGCGCGGCTGGAACACCACGTCGCCGTCCGAGAGAATCACCGTCGGGCCCAAGCGCAGCAGATGCTCGATGGCGCCCAGTGCGCCCGGATACAGCCGTCCGGCGAACGGATAGTCCATCAGATATCCCGACATCAGCAGCAGGCGCGTATCGTTCGGTGCCTCGCAGCGGTAGCGCTGCAGGGCACCGAGATAGTCGGCATAGCCGAGTTCGCCACGCAGGGTCTCAAAGATCGCCCAGTAACGATCGCGGCTGGCAGCGCCGAACTGTCTTTCCAGGTGATCGCTCAGGTCACGGTGCACGGCATCATTGTCGAGCAGCGTGTTGTCGACATCGAGCA
>DATMRM010000248.1:0-7783 GCA_035566155.1 Steroidobacteraceae bacterium
CGCGACGAACAGGTGCCCGTAATAAATCCCGATCATGGTCGCCGCCAGCGACCTCGGTGAGGCCCGCGCATACAGCGCCAGACCCACCGGAAACACATTCGCGTAGCCGATGCTGTTGAGGGTGTCGAAAGCCAGCGGCCACAGAATACGGATCCGCTGCCCACCGGCTGACAGTGACCCGGCGACCACCAGCATCAGCAGCCCCGCCATCGAGATCAGCATGCCGATGGCGATCTTCGTCACCTCGCTGGGTTCGGGAAAGCGCAGCGCCCACAGTCGCCAGAACAGCAGCGAGCCGCCCAGTGCACCCAGCGACAGTCCGGCATCGACCGTGATCAGCCATGAGGTCGGCATGGTCTGGCCGAAGAAGGTCATGTCCGCGTGATCCGGCACCCACAGCAGGTAGGCATTGAAGATCTGCTGGTTGCCGACCGCCGCCAGCGCCAATGCCGGCAGCAGCAGTAGCAACGCAATCATCGCGCGACGCTCACCGGGTGGCAGACGCCGCGAGCCGGCAGCACTGCGCGCTGAACGAACCACGGGCGCATCCGGCGGCAACCAGTGCCTGCCTGCGCGGTAGACAGCCAGCGAGATCAGCATGCCGACGCCGGCGATGCCGAAGCCGTAGTGCCAGCCGTAGCGCTCGCCGAGCGTACCGGCCACCAGCGGCGCGATGATCACGCCGGCGTTGATGAAAACGTAATAGATCTGATAGGCATCGGCGCGTCGCAGGTCAGCCGCCGAGTACAGCGAGCCGACCTGACTGGCGAGGTTGCCCTTGAAGCAGCCGACCCCGATCAGCAGACACGCCAGCGCCAGCAGGAACGGCGCTTCGAACGCCATCAGGAAATGGCCGGCCGCCATCAGTACCGCGCCGATCGTGATGGTACGCGTGCGGCCGAGCCAGCGGTCAGCAATCAGGCCACCGAGGATCGGTGTGATCCAGACCGACCCGGAATACACGCCATAGATCGCCGATCCGAGCGCGATGACCGACAGCGGGTGACCGTATGCGGACTCCAGTGCCGCGCGCACGCCGGTAAAGCCCGCGATGTGCTCGACATGGCCGGGCAGCAGCAGCTGCTTGGCCATGTACAGCACCAGCAGCGTCTGCATACCATAGAAGGAAAAGCGCTCCCACCCTTCGGTGAAGCCGAGGAAGGCCAGGCCGCGCGGATGACCGAGGAACTGCTTGTCTGTATCGTTCAGTTGCCGGTCAGCGGCATCCGCCACTGAGTGCATCGGCGCATCATAGCCGACCTCATCCGCGCAGCGCCCGTCAGACCACTGTCAGGAACGAGACGCCATGGACACCGATGAAGCGGTCGGCACGCCCGCTGCCCTCGCCCGGCAGCCCGTAGTCCTCGCAGTCCACCCGACTCACGCGATTGCGATGCCAGGTCCACAGCAGTTCGCGCAGTGGCAGCACCGCGCGATGTTGCTCGCCGTAGATGGCCCGGTGCACCACCCTCAAGCGATACCAGGGTGCTGACGCACGCTCGTGGTGCGCATTGTGATAGCAGAAATTCAGGATCAGAGTGTTCGCCCAAGGCCAGCGCACCGACAGCAGATTCGAATAGGTATGGGCCATTTCATATTCACGGTCCGGACGCGCTCCCGGCACCGGCTGATCGGCCGCGACAAAATGCTGCTCGAACGTATGATGAAACGCGTCGAAGAAATTCAGCACATGCAGCAACAGCGCATACGCGAACAGGTACAGCAGCGCTGACTTCAGTGACCACAACGCCAGCGCGACCCACAGCGTACCTCTGAGCAACAACATCGCGAGCACTCGCGGCAGATAGCGACGCTGGCTGCGTTGGCTCATCGGTCGCCAGACAAGCTGCACATGCAGCAGCACTTCCGTCGCCGGCAGGTAAGCCCACTCTGCGATTTGGATCAGGCGGCGCAGCCACCGATGCGCGCGCAGCACGCTCTGATGGTCGAAGCAGGCCAGATCCACGCGATCGCGGTGATGACGCATGTGCATGTGTCGGATGCGCTCGAACGAGACATAGCTTGCGCCCGCGATGAAACTCAAGCACTCACCCACCGCTGCATTGGCGCGGGGTGTCGCCAACACCGACTGATGCGCGGCCTCATGGATCATATAGGCGGCGATCAGCATGCCATGCGCGCAGACCAGCACGCCCAGCGCATTCCACAGCAGGTGCTGCGAAGCCATGAGTGCAAAGGACCCCAGCCACCCGACACTGCACCAGGAGAGCACCAGCGTGGTCGGTAACACCCCCTGCGGCTCACGAAAGAATGCCGCGCGCGCGATCCCCTGCATCGTCCGATCCCTTGAAGTTCTTGGGTTTCCTGGGACAGGGTCCAGCAAGCGCCGTGCCGGCGATGCGCACCGCTGGAGCGAATCAGCGTTGGAGAGGAACGAAGGCTCTAATCAGGCAGCGTCGCCGACAGCCAGGCCGCTGTCGTGGTCAAACCAGTCTTTGCGTGATTGCGCCGTGTCGGCATAGGTATACCAGTCGACACAGCCGTACTCCGTTTCGCGCCCGACCGGTTGCGGCTTGATGGAAGCCAGCAATGAGTAGCCGGCAAGATGGGTGACAACTGGGGATCGCTGCGCCGCGGTATTCGGTTCCATCATCGTTGCTCCGCGTCAAACTAGTGATGAATGTTAGCTGAAGACTATGCGCTCAATCACACTATTGCCCCGATTAAGTTGAGCGGATGTCGGAGATTCTGCTACCCAGCTCTAGGAATTCTCCTACATGACGATCAGTTGACGCGCCGCGCGAAGGCCACTGCGGATGGCGCCGTGCACGGTTCCCCAGTTGAAGCTCAAATCCGTGTGCTCGCCGGCAAAGAACAGCGTCTCCCCGACCGGCTGACTCATCTGCTCGGACGCTGCCAGCGCGCCCACGGGCACATAGCTGTAAGCGCCCCGCACCAGTGGATCGGCCAGCCAGTCGTGGCAATGTGAGCTGACCAGCCATTGCCGAAGTTGCGCCTTCTGTTGCCCCGTGATCCGCGCGAGCGTCGCCAGACAACGATCGAGCCACGAGTCATGCGGCAGCACCGCACTTGGGCCGCCTACCCAGGCGGTGATCATGGGTGACCGATCCGGCATCGGTGTCCACCAGGTGCGGGGTGACTCATCGTTTGCAAACAGAAAGCCCAGCTCCTGCATATCCGGGCCCAGATCGCGCCAGAAGGCGTGCCGAAATACCAGCGTCATGCGCATCGCCGGACCAAACGCCATGCGCCGTGCAGCCTGCAGTGCGCTCGCAGGCACCGGCGCAAACTCAACGGCTCCGGTCTGCAGCACACCCAGCGGCAGCGTGATCACCGCACGTGCAGCGCTCACACTGAAAGCACTGCCGGCCGCATCCTCGCCCCGCATCGTCACCTCGCCCGGCTTCCAGTCGATTCGTCGAACCGCGCTGCCCAGCCGCAGCACGCCCCCGGCGCGCGCGAGCCGCTGCGCCAGAAACCCCGGCAGTGCGTCATAGCCGGCGCGCACGTGGAAAATACGGTCGCCCTGATCGGCGTCCTCGGCGCGCTGCTGCGCACTCAGTGAGGCGATGCTGATCACTCGACTGTCGGCTGCGTTGAATCCTTCGACATAGGCGATCGCGCCTTTGCGCTGGCTCTCGGGTGGTGGCACCCGCTCCAGATATTGCGTGAAACTCAGGTCCGAGCCGGGAGGCTGTGCCTCGAGCCACTGCTGCATCTGCGCCAGCACATCGAAACCGGATGGCGCCGACGGCGGCCGCAGCAGCCGCCCGTCGATGAACTGCATCGTGCGACCTTGTCGCTCATCGATTGAAATGCCCGCCTCGTGCGCCAGTCTCACGATCTCCTGCGGCAGGCCGTGCACGAACTCGGCGCCCAGTTCGACCGGCATCGAACCCTCCTCTTTCGGTGAGGAAAGGTGCTGCGTCCAGATCCGCCCGCCGACGCGCTCCCGCGCCTCGAGCACGCACACACGGGCGCCGCGCTCCGCGAGTTGCCGCGCCGCCGTCAAACCGGCGATGCCGGCCCCCAGAATCAGAACATCATGGTCCATCGGACCTTTGCGACCGGGCCACGCGGATTGTTCAGACAGCCTCCCAGTGTCCGGGTCCGACTCGTGGGAATCAATAGCGGCCGTCAGGACCCTCAGGGCGAATTGCCGTTATCGGCCGCCACTTTCTGTGCCTTGACATTCGCCTTCGACAGATCCAGGGCCGCGTCCGCCTGCGCTTTGCAGGCCTTCTGCTGATCACCGGAAAAGGCATTGCAGCGCTGAATCGCGACGTCATGCCGACCCTCCGCCTGCGTCACGGCGGCTTCGGCCAGTGCCTTGCTATCCTGCTTCTGCGCGTCCATGCGTGCTTCGGCGACGCGCTTGTCCACCGTGGACGGCGAGGATGCCTGCTCACAAGCCGTCAGCACGTACGCGGCAACGACGGCAAAAATCACGATCAGACCGGTCTTCATGACGATAGTCTCCTTGAGGTCGAGGACCATCAGCCTAGGCACGGCGCCGCTGCGCGCGGCTAGGTGCAGTGGAAAATCGCCTGTAGGACAGGCCGCTTTATTCGCATCGGCGGATCAGATCCGATCGGCCAGGTGCGTCCTGAGTGAGCCGCGTTTGAGCTTGGATTCGTACAGCAGCCGGTCCGCCGACTGCAAGACCTGGTCCAGGTCCCAGTGGTCACTCGATGCGGTCCCGCAACCAATGCTGATACCGCACGCGAGCTGATTGTCGCGAAACCAGTTCTCGACCTCGGTCTGCACCCGGTTCACGATGAACTGCGCCTCGCGCGGTTCCACGTCGGCCAGCACCGCCACGAATTCGTCGCCGCCGTAGCGCGCGATCAGATCCCCGCCCCTCAGGCAGCGCCCGAGCATCGACGCCACTTCCTGCAGCACCCGGTCGCCTTCGGCATGCCCGCGCGTATCGTTGACGAGCTTGAAGTTATCCAGGTCCGCCAGCACCACGACGGGCTTGCGAGTCATCGCGCGCCGATCGGCAGCCCAGTTCTCCACCGCTTCGCTCAGGCCATGGCGATTGAGCAGCCCGGTCAGCGCATCGGTGCGCATGCGCTGCTCGGTGCGTCGGCGCGAGCGCTCGATGCGCCCCATCAGAATGTATGAATAGATGATGATGATGGCGCCGAACAGACTCAGGAACAGCGTGCCTTCGCTGATCGTGTGGTGCTGGTGCCAGTAGCGCGCGGCCAAACCCGCCCCGGCGCCGATCAGCGTCGCGCACAGCGCTTCGCCAAAGAAACGGATGCCATAGCGCATGCCATTGCCGAGTACCACCACGATGTAGGCCACGAGCGAGGGCGGAATCTCGTTGGGATCGTTCGCCACACAGATCGTGACGATCACGACGTCGATCCACAGCGCCGTGCGGTAGCGCATCTCCGAGCGCGGCTGGTACTGCGCGTGAATCAGATTGGCGGTGTTGATCGCCAGATAGACTGCGACGATCAGATTGAAGTGCCACATCGTCAGCCACACCGGCGCCGATGCGGGAGCGAAGTTGAAGAAGATCAGCCCCAGCACTGCGAACAGGTAGCGCGTCAGGAACTGCATCGCCTGCTCAGGCACGGTGGGATATCGGATGTGCGGCGGCGGCGGCACGGACCAATGCACCGGCGCTTCATCGCGACGTTTTCGTATCAGGTGCAGATCGCTGCGGCGGCGGCGCATGGGTTCTAAAGAGCTCAGGGGGTCGTTAAAGTTTGTGGGGCGACGCCAGGCAGTATAAACCGTTGGCGCCGGATCCATTCGAAAACAGGCAGCCCCAGCAGGATCAGCAACGTTCCGATCAGTGAGCCGGCGAGATTGCCGACGTAACTGGACGCCAGCACCACGCCCGAGCACAGCACGAAAACCGCTGGCAGCAGCGGATATCCCCATACCCGGTAGGGCCGCGGCGCCTGCGGAATACGGCGCCGGTAAACGAACAGTGTGGTCGCGGTCAGCAGGTAGAACAGCCACTCCGCGAACACCGCCAGCTCGAACAGCTGCCGGAAGCGACCCAGCGCGAGCAGCAGTATCGAGGCCAGCAAACCCTGCACCAGCAGCGAGGTCGACGGGCTCTGAAAACGCGGATGAATAGTCGCGAATCGCGGGAAAAACAGCCGATCTCGCGCCGCCGCATACGGCACGCGCGCACCGGACATGATGGTGCCGTTGAGCGTGACAAAGATGCTCAATGCCATGCCCGCCGCCACCAGCGAGGCGCCGGCCGAGCCCGCCACCACTTGCAGGGCCGCAACCGCCGGCCGCGGTGAGGCGGCAATTTGCGCCGCCGGCAGCACATATTGAATGGCCGCGTTGGTCGCCATGAACAGCAGACCCACGATCAGGAGGCCGCCGATGAGCGCCAGCGGCAGGTTGCGTTGCGGCTGTCTGATCTCGCCGGCGACCATGGTCAGATCGTTCCAGCCGTCATAGGCCCACAGCGTCGCAATCACCGCCGCCATGAAGTTGTTGAACGCGTTGCCGGACGCCGCGTGCGGCAACGCGGTGCCGAAATTCGACCACGATCCGGCGCCAGAGCTGAAGCAGAACCCGGCCACCACCAGGATCAGCAGCACCTTGAGCACGGTGAAGACAACCTGAAAGTCCCCGGCTTTCTTGATCCCCAGATAGTTGAGGCCGGTGATCAGCCAGGTGACGCCGATCGCGAACAGCTGCGACCACATCAGCGGGAACTGCCCGCCTATCGCCGCGGTGTCGAGCCAGTGAAAGGCCGGAAAAATGCCGAGCGTACGCGCCAGACCCATGGTCACGGTGCCGATCGAGGCCGGCTTCGCGACCGCAAACCAGGTCCACATGTACAGGAAGCTCATGCGATCGCCGTAGGCGCCGCGCAGGTAAACGTATTCGCCACCCGCATACGGCATCATGGCGCCGAGCTCGGAGTAGGTCATCACGCCGAACAGTGACAGCAGACCGCCGACGATCCACGCGGCGTACACCAGGAGCGAGGATCCCACGTCCTGCATCATCTCGGAAGGCACCAGAAAAATCCCGCTGCCAATGATGGTCCCGACCACGATCGCGGTCGCGTGCGTACCCCCCAGCACGCGCGGCAGATCGGGCGCGGTCCCTGCACCGGTCTCGGACATCTGCTGCGTCACGCCTCCAACGATACCGTATGCGGCAGCAGCCTGGCACGATCCGCGCTGGGCCCCACCAGGATTTCAATCTCCCCCGGTTCGAACACTCGCGTCAGGTCCGCGCCCAGAAATCCAAGCTCCGCCGCTGGCAGCTGCAGCGAGACCGTGCCGCTTTGTCCGGGCTGCAGAAGAATCCGGCCAAACCCTTTCAGTTCCAGCACTGGCCGGGCCACGCTCGCCAGCCGGTCTCGCGCAAAGAGAAATACCGTCTCCTCGCCCTCACGTGGTCCGACGTTCACCAGGTCCACCAGGATCTGCAGCGTGTCGCTCTCGCGCGCTCGCTCGGGCGTGACCCGCAGGTTGCTGTAGCGGAACTGCCCGTAGCTCAGTCCATGGCCGAAATGAATTACCGGTTCATTCGGTGAGTCCAGATATTTGCTGGTGTAGTGATCAGTCGGATTCGCGGGCCGACCGCTCGGCCGCTGCGCGAAAAACACCGGCACCTGTCCCATCGAGCGCGGCCAGGACACCGGCGTGCGCGCCGACGGCGAGACTTTGCCCGTGAGCACGTCGGCGACCGCGTGACCGGCTTCCGCACCCGGAAACCAAGCCGCGAGAATCGCGTCCGCGCGCTCGAACAGCCACGGCACGATCAGCGGACGACCCGAGAACAGCACCGCAATGACGGGAAT
>DATMRM010000249.1:0-15457 GCA_035566155.1 Steroidobacteraceae bacterium
CAATCGCTACAATGTGGTGACCATGCGTGGTGCTTTCATCCGGCGCAATATCGAGGAGTTCGAGCGTGCAGACTCCGGCCGTCCGAAGAGCGGGGTCAGGCGTCGTTGAAGCCATCAGGGGTCTTGCTTCGCCTTGAATGCAGCAGTCCGATATCGCGCAGCTCGTCCCACGACGAAGCCGGCACCCGATAGGTGCCGATGTCCTCGATCTCGTCGAGATGCGCCTCGATGTCCTCCGCGGTGGCACACGCGCCTGCAGGACTGAGCCAGCCATCGGCTACGCCAATGAACACGCGTCCATATCGCCCACCGCCAGCTGAAAACGCCTCCCCGTTCACTGCGCAAGCGGCGCTCGCGAGATAGGCCACCATCGGCGCAACAAGCTCGGGCCCTGAGTCGCGTGGCAACCCCGCATTGGTGAGCCGTTCGGTCAGCGCGGCCGGCACCGGCCCACGTTTGCGAAATGGGGCAATCGGAAGGATGCAATTGGATCGGATGCCATAATGAGCACCCTCCAACGCCAGGGCGCGGCTCAGGCCGAGAAGCCCAGCTTTGGCCGCGGCATAGTTGGTTCCCGCCTCGCGACCAAACGCGCCACTGCTCGAGCTTGTCAGAACGATTCTTCCGTAGCCCTTTTCCTTCATGATCGACCATGCAGGCTGCGTCACAAAAAACGCGCCACGCAAATGTACATCGAGGACCGGATCGAGCTGGTCTGCCGTCATCTCGTGGTAAAGCTTGTGTCGCCAAACGCCAGCATTGTGGATGACAGCGTCAACGGTGCCGAATATCTCGAGCGCTCTGTCCACGATCGCTTGACCGCCGTCTGCCGTCGCTACGGTGTCATAGGACGCCACCGCTTTGCCTCCAGCGGATTGGATCTCAGACACAACCGCGTCGGCAGCCGAACCCTCCTTAGTATTCAAGCCCGCGACGTCATTGACGACAACCGCAGCTGCGCGTCGCCCCAGCTCGAGTGCGTATTCGCGCCCGAGTCCCTGGCCCGCGCCAGTCACGATCACCACCTGTCCGTCGAATGTAATCGGCATCGCGATTCCCTCTTATCTCCGCCAACGCACAGACGGTCAGAAATGTTGTGCTCGTCTTGGTCCCATGGATCTTGGGAGCAATTTGGTCAATCAAGAACAGGCGGCGGGTCAGCACTCCAGTGCTATTTCGCGGATCGTTGCGCGGGGCGATATGGGTTGACGGCGACGCGTGCGGAGCGGGACGGAAACGATGCAGATGACGCAAGCCTGCCGGTGCTGAGGTTCTTCTGGTCAAACTGTTGCCGCGCTTTGAGGATCTCGTTCACGTGAGTGCGCGCCCACAAACCTAACGGTTCCACGGCTTCCCACAAGCCGCCGCCACGTTTGGTCAACTCGTACTCCACACGCTGCGGACTGGTGGGGAACACGGTGCGCGTCACCAGGCCGTCGCGTTCTAGTCCACGCAGCGTGAAGGTCAGCATCCGCTGTGAAATACCATCCACCATGCGCTTGATCTCATTGAAGCGTTTCGGGCCATCGCCGAGTAACCCGACGATGAGTACGGTCCACTTATCGGCGACGAGCGCCAGAATGGATCTGACGGCGAGGCAGTCCGCGGTGGCCGGATCGGGGAGTTGGACGGTCACTTCAGTGTGCTCAGGTATCAGACGTGTGCGTTCTTGCGGAACATAACAGCAGTATATAACTTAGTCCAGGTCGAAAGTTTATACCGGTCTGGCATCGACCGACCTTGTTTCTTTCAACGAGCCGTGAGGAGTCAAAGCATGAGCGTCATTTCCGTCATTGTTGGAAGCACGCGCGAGGGGCGTTTCTCGGAAAAGCCCGCAAAGTGGATTTTTCAACACCTCAGGAAGCACGAGGCCGTCGACGCCCGGCTGCTTGATCTGCGCGACTTTCCGCTGCCGTTCTTCGATCAGCCCGCACCACCGGCGATGCCCGGGCGTGCGCCTTACCAGGAGGGGACGGTGCAGCGCTGGACCGCGGCCATCGCGCAATCTGATGGCTTTATCTTCGTCACTCCCGAGTATAACTATGGCACCTCCGCAGTCCTGAAGAATGCGATCGACTGGGTCTATCCCGAGTGGAATCGCAAGGCGGCCGGCTTCGTGAGCTATGGTTCAGCCATGGGGGCGCGTGCCGTGCAACAGCTGCGTGAGACGCTCATCGAGCTTCAAGTCGCCCCGATTCGCTTCTCGGTCCATATCCCGGTCGCCACCCTGTGGACTCACTTCAAGGGCGGCGATGTCGACGCGGGACTGGCCGAGTTGGCCGCGCCCGCTGGGGCAATGATCGACGACCTGCTGTGGTGGACCGCAGCCTTGAAGCGCGCGCGCGTCGGCGCGGCCTGACCGCCGGCAAAGCGGCGCATTTGCGAAGGGAAACTGCGGGGACAAGCGGAAGTGGAATCGGCGTCGCGAGCGCGGGCAGACTCGGCGGTGCAGCGCCAGCCTTACCGCCTATACAAAAGTGTCACGCAAAGCCTGCTTGTGAGGTAGTGAGGTAAATGTCGCTGTGCTAAACCTGGTGCGCCCAATAGGAGGGACTTGGTCTGCATGTGTCTTAGCAGGGGCGCGCCGATTGTGCGCAGGAATAAGAATGCTCTTCGATCCGCGCGCATCGAAGCCTACAGCAGATGAGTTGGGCGTTTCGAGGGCTAACCAGCGCGGCCGGCGGTATTGCTGCGATACATTTGTGCGGGCCAGCTTTCGCGACCGAGCCCGAGCCGAGCCCCAAACCCAGCGCCGACGTTTTAGAGCCGGTCGTTGTCGCCGCTCAAAGAGCACCCGTTCAACGAACGATCGATCGCACCGTCTATGACGTGTCGAGCGATCTTCAGGCCACGACCGGCACCGCCGCCGCCATCCTGCGGGAACTGCCTTCGGTCGAAGTGGACGCCGATGGCGTCGTGAGTCTGCGCGGCTACAGCAACGTCACCATCCTTGTCGATGGCAAACCGTCCGCGCAGCTTTCCGGCGCGGCCGCTGCCGATGCTCTGCTGCAACTTTCAGCAAACGACATCGAGAAGATCGAAATCATCACGAACCCGCCGGCGCAGTTCAAAGCCAACGGCTCGGCCGGGATCATCAATATCATTACCAAGAAGAGACACGAGATGGGCCCCTCCGGCACGGCGCAGGCCAGTGCCGGTAATAATGGCCGCTACGTCCTGAACTTCAATAGCGGCTACGCCGGAAAACAACTGGGCCTGGCAGGCGGACTCGGGCTGCGTCAGGATGAACGGCAGCGTCTCATCACCGATAACCGTGCCGCCATCGCCCCGGGCACGAACTCTGTTGCGATCAGTCAAGAGGATCTGGCTGAACACGTGCGCCGATCAACGCCGTCGATCAAGGCCCAGATCGACTATAGCTTCAATGATCATCAATCGGGCGGCGTGGCATTCAGTGAACGCGAACGCAGCGGCGGTCGCCATTTCGATCAGTTTGATGAAAGCGGCTTACCCGACGAGCCGCCAACGAGTATTTCCAACCGCTACAGCAATGGCCACGAATGGCGTCTGGACGACGGTGAGGATGTGCATTTCGAGCAGAAACTCAGACAACCCGATGAGACGCTCAGCTTCGATCTGCAGCGCTCCAGCGTGCGTGAGCGCGAGCGCTACGCCTACACCAATATCTATACGCTGCCGGTGGTCAGCCCCAGTTACGACGATCTGAGACTAAACCAGGCCCTTGTCACCACCGAGTTCAGTGCGGACTACGTCTTGCCGCTATCGAACGGCCGAAGTTTCAAGCTCGGCTATGATTTTGAGCAGGACAACAGCGCCTTTGACAACTCCGGCGACAACATCAATGCCCTGACCGGTCAGGCGATCGTCAATCCCGAGATCACCAACGACTTTCACTACTTGCAGCAGATCCACTCGGTCTACGCCAGCTATCTTGAGTCGATGCGCATGTGGACGGTCTTGGCTGGGTTACGGTTGGAAGAGACCATCACCGGCTTCCCGCAGACCGCACAAAGTGCCGATAGCACGCACAGCTACGCTCGTGCTTATCCGAATATTCGGGTGGAGCGGCCATTGACCGGGGCATCCACGCTCTGGGCGAGCATCAGCCGCCGGGTGACGCGACCCGATCCCGAGGCGCTGAATCCGTTCATCGATAGTCAGGATACCCAGAACCTGCGTTCGGGGAATCCAAATCTGCGCCCGCAGGACACACAGTCTTTCGAACTCGGCGACAAATTCGAGTCCAAGAATCTGAACTTCGGTCTGACCGGCTACTTGCGACGCAATCGCAACAGCGTCACGGAAGTGACACAGGTGGTGAACACGCAGGTGGTCCTAATCACCAAGGCCAACCTGCCTAGAGACACGTCCGAAGGGCTTGAATTCACAGCCGACGGGCACTTCGCGCCGTCGCTGTCCTATGCTCTGAGCGCGAACCTGTTCCACGATCAGATCGATGCCACGGCGTTGGGCGCGCCCGGCGTGAAAGCTACCACCGGCATCAACGCCAAGGTCAGTTTTGACTACCACCCAACGGCGGCCGACACCGCGCAGATCTCCTTCAGTCGATCAGACCGGCGTCTGACGCCCCAAGGCTATGTCAGTGGCATCAATCTGGTGAACGTAGGCTACAAACGCCAATTCGGAGCGGGCTGGGCAGGGCTCCTGACCGTGTCAGATCTCTTTAACGGCCAAGTATTTCGTCGCTTCGTGGGCACGCCAACCTTGACGGATAGCTATCAGCGCCAACAGACCGGGAGGATTGCCTACGTGGGTGTCACCTACACGTTCGGTGCGGGCAAGAAGAGCAAGGCGGGATTTGAGTACGACCCATAGCGTCGCACCGGGCGTGCCAATGTGTGCGCCGGTCTCACCAATGAGACCGCTTACCCCGACATCTTCCGGTAAGTGTGGCGAGCAGGCCTGTGACGCAGCGCCCTGTCCGTCGCCAGATGATCCGTGACGATGCCTAAACCGGTGTGGGCGGTCACCGGCATCGTTCCGTTCTACGAAATTTCTGCGAACCCGTCGAATGCTTTGAAGAGCCGGTTCACTACTCTGGGAGTCAGCATTAGCTGCTACGACGATTTTACGTTTGAATTGCTGTCCTGCCCTTATTCCTACCAGCTGGTGGGCGTCGATGATCTGACGGACCCATTGATACAAGATCAACTCTCATTTTATCCGCCATTCACAGAGCTACAGCAGTTCGGCGGACACGAGCATGATCAAACCACCCATCCCTTCTACTATCTGATACCGCCGGCGGCAATCCCGATTACCGTTACTGGCGGTACGTACCAATATCAATCGTCGACGCTGGTTACCGGCAACACATTCTCAGTGACAGCAGAGCTCATATTCTCAGCTCCAGAGGTTGCGGGGACTATCTGGGAGCGAGTCGATATTGGTACACCTCCGGGCTGGTATTGCGTATGGCCCTGCTACACGATCACGGATTCGTTGTTCCACAGTACCTATTTCGTGGGTTACGAAGGGTTCAACCAGCTCGACCCGACCGCGACCCTAAATGGTCCTACGGACTATATTGTCGCTCGCAAGCCCAACCCCGACCCTGCTCACCCGAATGCGAATGCCACCTGGGGTGATGCATACACCATCGTGCAGCTCGAGCTGATGGCCAATGACTATCGGCAAATCACGGGAAATCAGCTCTCCATCAACGACATGAGTTTGCCATACGGAGGGGTTTTTGACATCGACGCTGTCACCCCCGGTTCCGCGCAAACCTGGCACCCACCGCACAACGGTCATCGCATTGGATACGCATTCGATGTCAACACGACGGATGCGGGCGGGCAACCCGTGGTGTGCAATGATGGAGGTGATTTTGATACCGCTGTCGAGGAATTCGATGGACTTATCAGTTTAGATCCCGCCACCGTGCCAGTCCAAATTCACTGCGAACCACAGCCGGACGGATCGCCGGACCATATTCATATTAATGCTATCAATGAGTCCAATCACTTAATCATCGGGTAGTTGGAGTGTTGTCTATGAATCGCAATGCACTGCTATTCGCTGCGGCCTTGGTGCTGGGTATTTCAGTACAGAGATCCGTCGCCCAGCAAACCCAACTGGGTATTTATCCGGTGCCGACATTTACCGCCGTCACTGTGCAGACGGCCGTTTCGTTCGATCCTAGCACCGCTCACTATTTTTACAACTACACCGTGACCAACCCGGCCAGCAACACGGGCACCATTTACAGCATTGAAGAGGATCTGACCGCGCCACTGAACGCATTCCTCCCGACCGGTAGTGGATTCACCCTTCCGAGAGGCGCAGCCGGCCCAGTACTCTTTGACAATCTGTGGGCACAGCGCAAAGGAGTGACGAGCGTGCCGTTCAATCAGCAGGCAGTGCCCTTCGGATCCACGGCGCCGAGTGGCTGGCTTGGGACTCTGTCTGTCATCGCGACGGGCGGTTGGCATTCGCGGTCGGTCGCAGCGGAGATTCCACCAGGTCAGACATTGAGCGGCTTCAACCTCGTCAGTTACGGTTCGCCGACGATTCGTGCGATGACGTTCAAGCCGGAATGGATTTTGGATCTTGGGCCTACGGGTGGCGAGCCGACCGACGCCCAGGCGATCCAAGCCGCTCAGATCAAGCAGTCTCTCCAGGTCACTGTCTTTGTGCTGGGTCCTTCAGTTTACAACGTAGACATTGGAACACTCTTGAGCCAACTGGCCAAGGATGTCGCCACGGCAGTGCAGCTGGGATGGATTTCCGACGCGACGCTTGCTGCGCAGATCCAGTCGCAGATTCATTCCGCCCAGACGCTTTATGGCAGTGAAGGGCCGGACTACAACACGTATACGGCATTGAAGACCGCATTGAACACGGTCACTTCTGCCGCACCGGGGAAGCTGACAACCGATGGAAATAATTTGGTTCAATTGGCCCTGTCTCAGGTGCTGCGCCAAGTGGGCAATCCGTCACCCGGCGGACCGCCGCAACCCCCGCCCCCTACCCCTAAGGTGACGATCACGAGCCCGGTGTCTCGTGCACTGAGCTTGCCGGTGGGCTCGACTGCGACCATTACTGCGAGCGTGGTAGACGTCGCGCAGGGCGGAACACCTCTTGCCAACTATAACGTGCCGCTGCAGATCACCTCCGGCCCCAATGCTGGTACGCAGGCAACATTGACCAGTGATGCGAACGGTACTGTGACGTATTCCTACGCAAGCGCAAATACTGGGGTCGACGTGGTCAGCCTGCTGGCGAATGTGACGCCCGCCGCGGGTGTGCGCCCACTGGTCGTGGTCAAGAACCCGGCCGCTGATGCTGCATCAGTCGTCTGGGATGGCGGTCCAGACCTCGTGATCAACGAATTCACGCCACCGGTCGTCAACTGGGCCAGCCAAGCTAGCCTGCATCTGACCGACACGACGACCAACATCGGCAATGTCGCGGAACAACCCTCGACGACTCAGTATTTCATGTCCACGCAGTCGCCCGTCGATCCCACCGCAGCCGTCCTGTTGGGCGGAAGGCCAGTGCCGACTCTGCAGCCTGGGGCGTCCAATTTCTATCAGATCGATTTGCCGGTGCCGAGCCAGTTTCAGTCACCCGGCACCTATTATCTTCTCGCCTGCGCGAACGGCAACCGTGCCGTGGCTGAGACCAACTATCAGAATAATTGCCAGACCCGGCAAGCCACACAGATGATTCATCAGACCGTGGTACCACCCGTATGCACGAGTGCAGCACCCTCCGAGGGCAGCATTTGGCCGCCCAATCACAAGTATGTGTCCGAGAATGTCGTTGGGGTCACTGACCCTAACCGTCTGGCCGTAACTATCACGATCTCCGGCATTCAACAGGACGAGCCGGTTCTAGGAATCGGCAGCGGCAACACGGCCCCTGACGCGACAGGCGTCGGCACGTCGACCGCGCAGGTGCGTGCAGAGCGCTCTGGCACGGGCAATGGGCGTATTTACTTCATTTCGTTCGGGGCCGTGAATACTGCTGGCGGGCAATGTGCAGGGACAGTTCAAGCCGGTGTCCCGCATGATCAAGGGCAAGGTTCTACTCCCGTTGATACCGGATACCGATATGACTCGACGGTTGTACCACTGTAGCCCTGGCTAGGGACGCCTACTGACTCTACGTTCAAAGGATTGATGTGACTGTGGGGATTGTGCTCAAGATTCCCTGCCGTATTCAATCAATCTAGCTTGAACCGATCTCGCGCTGCACTTCCTCCACGCGTTGACGTGCGGCGGCCAGGCCCATCTTCTGCTGTGATCTGAGCAGTTCCACGGCCTCGATGATTCGGCGCGAGGTCACCAGATGGCGCAGTGACGCCTCGAGTGCGTCGGCGATGGGTCTGCCGAGTGCCGCGAGGACACTTTCTCGCATCGACTCATAGCGCACGTAGCCACCGGAATACACCTCGCTCAACGGTTGCGACCCGGAGGACGTGGTGAGAGCGAGCCGACAGGAGGGCGTGCGATTGCTCTGCATCGCATCCGGCTCGATCACGACATCTTTGACCTCATCGAATCGCAGGCGTACGGTGCGCCAGTTGAAAGGTTTGGTGATTTTGATGATCACCGTGTGTGTGGACCGGCTGATCTCGACGCGTGACTTCCGGATGAACAGGATACCGAAGCACGCGAACAGTGCGGCACCCACCAGCGGTCGCCAGGCCTGATGCAGCACGGAGACCGCTCCAATCCACACCGCTGCGGCACCGCAGATGACACTGATCCAGATCGTCTGCTCCTGCAGTACGAGCCGGTCCGGCGAATCTTCGGTGATTCTCATGGCCTATCATAGGCGCGCGGCGGCATCGCTTGCGATGGCACCGAGTGTCATGACCGCCTGGGAGATCTCCTGCCACGGACTGCCACAGCTCAGGCGCAGATGATTGCGAAAGCGGCCGGTGGCCGAACAGATCTCACCCGGTACAAAACAGATGCGTTGCTCCAGGGCCAGCGCCAGCAGCCGGCTGCTGTCGAGCCGGGCGGGCAATTCGACCCACAGCACAAAACCTCCGGCAGGATTGGTGACACGCGTGCCGGGCGGGAAGCGTTCGCTGATGATGCGTCGCATCTGAACGATCGTGTGCGAGAACACCGCACGCAAGCGGCGCAGGTGATTGTCATAGCCCTCGGATGCCAGAAACTCGGACATCGCCAGTTGCGGCAGCGGAGCGCTGCAGAGCGACTGGGTGAATTTCCGGGTGAGCAGCCCCTCGATACGTTCGTCGCCGGCGATGACCCAGCCGATCCGATAGCCGGGCGCGAGGGTCTTGGAAAAGGAGCTGCAATAGATCACCTCGGCGCCGGGCGCCTCATTGAGCGCCATGAAAGGTGCAGGTCGCTCGGTGCCGAAGTACAGATCCCCATAGATATCGTCTTCGATCAGCGGGATATGATGCGCAGCCAGCAGCTTCAGGATCGCGCGCTTCTTCGGGTCAGTCAGGGTGTAACCAAGCGGATTGCTGAAACTGGATGGCAGTACGCAGGCGCGCAGCAGTTTGCGACGAAGCGCGGTGCGCAACGCATCCAGATCGATGCCGGTCACCGGATCCGTCGGCAATTCCAGAATCCGCAGGCGACGTGCCTTGAGAATCTGTATGAGGCCGAAGTAGGCGGGCGAGTCGGTTGCCACCGTCTCACCGGGCGCCACCGTGGCATCCAGTGCCAGATTCAGGGCCTCGGTACAGCCGCAGGTGACGACGATGTGGTCGGGCGACAGTGCCTGTCCCCATTGAAGCGCCCGACGCGCAATCTGCTGGCGCAGCTCGGGTAGCCCGTTCGGCGGCGTATAGACATTGCGTGCAACCCCTTGCGTTCGGGCCAACCTCGCCAGATGACGATTCAGACGACCCGATGCCAGCAACGTGGCGGCAGGGATCGCGCATCCAAGCGGTGCGAACTGCGGGTCCGCGGCGTGTTCGAGCAGTGCGAGCGGGATCCGCGGTATCGAGACGTTGCGCGCGCGCTGCGTCGGTTGGGAGGGTTTCGGCTCGGCCACGACAATCGAGGCGCCGCGCGCGACGAAAAACCCGGACTGCGGTCGAGACAGCAGAACCCCGCGATCCTCCAGCAGCCGGTAGGCCTGCGTGGCGGTCGATAGACTCACCTTATGAACCCGGGATACCTCGCGCAGTGACGGCGCCCGTGCGCCAGGGGCCAGCGCCCCGCGTTGCACCAGGTCGGTGACGAAGCGGGCGATCTGCTGATATCGATGAGGACGGTCGCCGGGCACTGGCACGGTTGCGGACACGGCTTGCTCCGATGAACGGCTAGCAAAACTGTACTGGTCGAGATTGCAGTCTACTGTAGCTGTTCTGGTCTGGCCACAATGACTAGCATTCATGAGTGGCGCTGACCAGCGCTGTGCGCGGGGAGTGATTCGATGAGCCACACGGCTATCCGGCTCGAACAAAAGCTATCGTTGTTCAAGGAGACCTGGGCGCCGAAGGTAATCGCGGAAATGAACGACTACCAGTTCAAACTGGTGAAAATAGTCGGCGATTTCATTTGGCATGATCATCCGGAAACGGATGAAACCTTCATCGTGCTGCAGGGCGAGTTGCGCCTCGACCTTCCTGACAGCAGCGTGCGGCTCGGTCCGGGCGAGATGTTCGTGGTGCCGAAGGGCGTTCGGCACAAGCCGTTCGCCGAGCGAGAGGTGCATCTGATGCTGATCGAGCCACGCGGCGTGCTCAATACCGGGCACGAAGGCGGCGAGCGAACGGCGCCGAGTGACGCCTGGATATGAGCAGCACGCAGTCAGGCCGGCAGCTGCGCTATGTCACGGTCGACGTCTTCACGCAGCGCGTATTTGGCGGCAACCCCCTGGCCGTGGTGTTTGATGCGGCCGCTCTGCGAACCACACAAATGCAAGCGATCGCGGCCGAGTTCAACTATTCCGAGACCACTTTCGTGCTGCCCGCGACTGCACCGGGATGCGCGGTGCAGGTCAGAATCTTCACCCCGCGCGCGGAACTGCCGTTCGCCGGACACCCTAACGTGGGTACCGCGGTGTGTTTCGCCCGCGAGTGCGAGCGGCAGAACCTGGTGATTCCCGAACCGCTGGTCTTCGAGGAGCTGGCCGGGCCGATACGCATCACGGTGCTGCGTGACGCGGGACGAATCAGCGGAGCTGAGATCAGTGCGCCATCGCCGCTGAGCATCGGTGCGAGCATTGGCGCCAAGGACGCGGCGCAATGCCTGGAGCTGGCCGCGAGTGACATTGCGGCGCAAATCCACGCCCCCTGCGTCGTGTCGGTCGGACTGCCGTTTCTGGTGGTTGAACTTGCATCGCGCAGCGCACTGGCCCGTGCGGCGCCGAATCTGGAGGCGCATCAGCGGCTGTTACCTGCAGTGGGCACCGATGGAGTCTTCGCGTACACGCGCGGGGCAGGCGAGGGCGAGCTGCATGCTCGCATGTTCGCGCCTGTGGGCGGCATCCGCGAGGATCCTGCCACCGGCAGTGCGTCGGCGGCCCTGATTGGGCTGCTGGCCAGCCTGCGCACGGCCCACACGGAGGAACGATCGTGGCGGATCGAACAGGGTGTCGAGATGGGGCGACCGAGCCTGATCTGCGGACGCACCGAAAAACGATCGGGCAACGTCGCTGGCGTGCACATCTCTGGCGGTGCCGTGCCGGTCATGCAGGGCCAATTGCAGCTGCCGCCTGAGACCTGACCGGGGGGCGGTGAACTAGTGGGTCGTGACAGCGGTGCGCGCGCTCTTCGTGCGACGGCGCGCAGTCTTGGCAGCCGATCGCGTGGCGACGCTCCTCAGCATCCGCACCATGCTGTCGGCGACCGCCTCAAACGGTGCTTTGCTGCGAACGACACGTGCCAGGCCGCGCGCACCGCTCAAGCCGGAAATGAAGGCCGTACCCAGCAGCGTCGCCTCCTGGTCGGAGGCGGCGGCGCGCCGCATCACGCTCGCCATGCTCGCTATCCAGGTCTGCATCACCCGCGCAACCGCGCGGGTGACCTCATCGTCGCCCGGAGCGAATTCATTCGCCAGTTGCTGCGCCAGGCAGCTGAGCGTCCAACCTGAGGCTTCCAGTTCGCGCGCCTGCCTGGCGCACACGTAGCGCACAAATTCGGTCGGATCCTCACCGTGGGCAGCGGCTGATTCCCGGATGCGGCTGTCGAGGCGCTCGCCGTAGAGCTTCAGCGCCTCGAGCGCCAGCTCATGTTTGCCGCCCGGAAAGTTGAAGTAGAACGAGCCCTTGGGACTGCCGCTTTCCGCGATGATCTGGGCGAGCCCGGTCCCGGCATAGCCCTGCGCGCGAAACAGTCGCTCCGCCGCCTCAATCGCCTGTTGTCGTGAATTCGCCATGACCTACTATGGTAATCGCCATAGCGGCCGGAGTCCATAGAGGGTCACGCTATGGTGATCGCCATAACCTTATGTCGCCGGATGCATAGCTCGACTATGGCAATCGCCATAGTATACGAGCACGCGATCGAAGCATGCGGTCGTGCTCCACCCAGGCACTACAGAGAGGTTTTAGGGATATGAATTCCATTCACAAGGCTTTGCTGGCTAGCCTGTTGCTCAATGCCGCGACGCTACTGGTATCACAGGCGGCGATGGCCAAAGACATTACGGCGGCCGTGGCGCCGCCTGCCGATCGACATGAAGCGGTGCCAAAGCCGCGCGCCGGCTATGTTTGGGCACCCGGACATTGGGAGTGGACCGGCCGCTTCTATAGCTGGACCTCGGGCACGTGGGTTGTGCAGCGCCGCGGCCAGCAGTGGGTGGCTGATCGCTGGGAGCAGGTCGGCTCGCAGTACCACTACCTGCCAGGTCATTGGAGCGCGGATAACGCCGCGGACGCAGGTTCCACGTTACAGGCACAGGACAGCCGATAGTCCCCTCATCGAGCGTCAGTGCATGAAGCCCGCTCTGGTGAGCGGGCTTTTTTTTGGTGCGCCCGGCAGGGCTGCACTCAGCAGCACGCTGCACCAGCCGTACGGATTGAAAGCACCGATCAACAGGTCGGTCGCGGCGCCCACGAAGTAGCAGATGAGGGCGGCACGGCGCACGACCGCGAGGCGTGCGCGCCGTGCTCGTGCAGCGCGAGTGCCAGCGTGTGGGACAGCCATGTTTCAGTTGTCAAATTCCATGGCCTCGGGCGAAGATGACCTCGGGGTATGACCCATCGCCGGACAAGGCCGCACAGGCTGGCAGGTGAATCCAATTACTAAGCGCGCCGGGCTGATCGCCGTTGTTCTTGTGCTCGTGGGCGCAGCGGCAGTGCTGATATGGCGCGGGCATCGCCACGTCGCGCAGGGCGAACTCCTTCTATATGGCAACGTCGATCTGAGGCAGATCGATCTGCCGTTCAACGGCAGCGAGCGCATCGCTGACGTCGACGCGCAGGAAGGCGATCACGTTCGCGCCGGGCAGGTGCTTGCGCGGCTGGATGCCTCGCGCTTACAACCGCAGGTGGCGAAAGCGCAAGCCGAACTCGCCGCGCAGCAGCAGGTGGTCGAGCGTCTGCAGCATGGCAACCGGCCCGAAGAGATCGCGCAGGCGCGCGCCAGCGTGGAGGCCGCCCAGGCCGAATCTGACGATGCGCGGGCGCACTATCAGCGACTGAGTTCGCTCTCCGATCGCTCCGATGGGCGTGCTGTCAGCCGGCAGGATCTGGACTCTGCCAGGGCATCACTGGACAACACGCAGGCCAAGCTGCAGATGAATCAGAAAGCCCTGGCGCTCGAGGTTGCCGGAGCGCGCAAGGAAGACATCGCGCAGGCGCAGGCGCAGCTGCGCTCCGACCAGGCTCAACTGGCGCTGCTGCAGCAGCAACTGCGCGACGCCGAACTGCGTGCACCGGTCGATGCGGTGATACGCGCGCGCCTGATGGAACCCGGTGAGATCGCCTCACCGCAGAAGGCGGTCTTTACGCTCGCGATCACTGATCCGAAGTGGGTCCGCGCCTATGTGGATGAAAGTAATCTGGCCCGAATCCGCGAAGGGTTGGCGGCGAGCGTGACGGTTGACGGCCTGCCGGGGCTGTCGATTCCCGGATGGGTCGGGTTTATTTCGCCGATTGCCGAGTTCACGCCGAAATCGGTTGAAACAGCGGAATTGCGCTCGAGCCTGGTCTATGAGGTGCGTGTGTTCGTCAAGGACCCGCAGGACCGGCTGCGTCTGGGGATGCCTGCCACCGTACACATCGCGCGTGCCGACAAGGCGAGTGCGCAATGAATTCGTCCCAGCCGGCGTTGCAGGCGCGGGGGCTGGGCAAGTCCTTCCTGCAGGCGACCGGGGAGCGGGTAGCGGCACTCAAGGATCTGTCGATCGACGTGGAGCACGGCGCTCTCACGGCGCTGGTCGGCCCGGACGGCGCTGGCAAGACCACCTTGATGCGACTGGCAACCGGCCTGATGCTGGCGGATCAGGGCACATTGACCGTACTCGGTATCGATGTGCGCGAGCGTCCGCAGGCCGTGCAGGAGCTGATCAGCTATATGCCGCAGCGCTTTGGTCTGTATGAGGACCTGAGCGTCGCCGAGAACATGGATCTGTACGCCGATCTGCACGGCGTCACGCCCGAGGAGCGCGCGCAGCGCTATCCGATGCTGATGGAGATGACGGCGCTGACGAATTTTCGGCGACGTCTGGCCGGGCGATTGTCCGGGGGCATGAAACAGAAGCTCGGACTTGCCTGCACCCTGGTGCGATCTCCGCAGCTGCTGCTGCTGGATGAACCGACGGTCGGAGTCGATCCGCTGTCGCGCCGCGAACTGTGGGAGATTGTGCAGCGACTGGTCCGCGAACAGTCGCTGACGGTGCTGGTGAGCACTTCCTACCTGGATGAGGCGGAGCGCTGTCAGCGCGCGATCGTTCTGCACCGGGGCCAGCTGCTGGTGCAGGCAGCTCCGTTGGAGGTCGCGCAGCGCGCCGCCGGCCGCGTCTACCGGCTGACCCCTGCGGCGAATCAGCCCGCGCGTGTACTGCAGTCAACGCTGCTCGAGCAGGCCGATACCGTGGATGCCGTGCCCGAAGGCGGCCGTGTTCGCTACGTGCGCTCGCAGCTGAGCGAGACGGCGTTGCCGCCGGGGTTGACTGCGGAGCCGATCGCGCCGAGTTTTGAAGATGGCTTCATGACGCTGCTGGCGGGCAAAGTCGAGCGCGAGCGGGGAGCCCACATTGCGGTCAAGGCGGTAGCGAGGCGCGATGGCGCCAGTCGCGCCGTGCGCGTGGATCGACTGGTGAAGCGATTTGGCCAGTTCACGGCGGTGGATCAGATTTCATTCGACGTGCAGGCCGGTGAGATCTTCGGCCTGCTGGGTCCCAACGGCGCGGGCAAGACCACCACCTTTCGCATGCTGTGCGGACTGCTGACACCCAGCGCCGGCGCGTTGTACGTGGCCGACACGGACGTGCGCAAAGCGCCGACCTCGGCACGGGCGCGTCTGGGGTACGTGGCGCAGAAGTTCTCGCTCTATGGTGCGCTGAGTGTC
>DATMRM010000250.1:0-2013 GCA_035566155.1 Steroidobacteraceae bacterium
CAGAGCGGGGGCGGGTTGGAGAGTTTGAACTTGATCCGCATCAGTAACGAGGCCGCAACCGCCTGGTCTGCTACCGCAGCCGGCCGGAAGCGGCAGGCCGTCAGGACATAGTTCACGGCGGCCTCATCCAGGCTTTGGACGCCCGACGTGTCGTAAACTGCCGCGCTGTCGGCGCACCCGGCGGCAGAAACGGCCACCTCGACCACCACCGATCCCTCGAAGTAATCGTGCTTCGCGGCCACCGGGTAGAACTCCTCCAGGTCACCCTTCGACCCGAGGACCTTGACCTGCGAATTGCCGGGAGCTGGCAGCGTGGCTTCCGGACAGGGCGTGGCGCGCACTCGCGCGAGCGGCGGCTTATGCGCCTCGCGCTCGTGACGGCCGTAGACCAGCGCGAGCCCGGCTCGTTGGTCGTTGTAAGCGCGCAGCACACGCTGCGCGGTGTCCTCCAGCTGCTGCAGGGCAGTCGCCTGCTTCTGAAGATCACCGTCCGTTAGGGCGATGCCGGCGGTCAGCTGCCCTGCGAATGTGCGGACCTCTGCGTCTAGGGGCGGGCGAGCAGCGGCCGTTTCATCCTGAGACAGCAGTGCCGCAAGTTTGTCGAAGTTCGTCGCGTGCGCACCGATACGGTTCTGCCAGCCCCAGTACAGGCCCAGCAGAAAGACGCGGTAGGTCTCGACCTCGAAGAGCGTGGCGGCCTCGCTCAGAGTCGTACGCATCCGGGCCTGGTCATGGCCCGCTTCCTGCACCCTGGCCTGCGACTCCAGTGCCGCGATCTTTTGCGCGCGGGCGGGCGTTAGCACCCACTCATCGAGGTCGTCCCGCACGGTGCGGGCGCGAACGTCCGTGCCGGCGAAGTATGCCCCTGAGTACAGTTCCCAGATGCCGTGGTGCAGCTCCTGGGTGGCCGCATCCAGCGCCTGCGGGGATTCAAATTTGCGTAACTGCGGCCGGAATTTGGGATCGGCGTTCGGCCCGAATAAGTCTGCCGCGAGCGCGGGACCTAGGATCATCAGACCGAGGCTCAACAGCAGGCGCTGGCCGGTGCGGACGCGACGCACGCTCCCCTACTCGGTGATCTTGAAGCTGCTCGGCATCCGCGCCCGGATCTGCTCCATGTCGCGCGGCAGCAGCTGGCGATCGGTGTCGTACACGACTTCGTACAGCGGACCCGCACCGCCGGCTGCGCCGGGCCCGGCTGCGACCGTCCGAATCCAGAACTCGGTCAGCGAGTCATCGTGCTGCAGCGTACCGGCGAACTCGCCGTTGCGCTGGCTCATGTGCTCCCAGCGATCCCGCCGTTCCTTGGTGGCGTCGTCCGCGGGCTTGGACTGGCGGTACAGAGCAAGATGGCTCTTCTTGCCGCGTTCGGGACGCAGCACGACGCCGGCGATGTCCCACTGGGATTTGCCACGATCCACGAGGTAATTCATCTGCAGATCGAGCGAGCTCTTGGCATCGAGGTTGACGAGGCCGGTAGTGTCCAATTGCAGTCGCGCGGACTCAAGGTGCAGCGGTCCGCCCGGGGAATACTGCAGTTTGACGCGTTCGAACGCGTCTGGCATCAGATCCCGGCGCGCCAAAAACGCCTGCCACTGCGCAAGTGTCCCCCGGTAGGTGAGATAGAAGTAATCGGCGATGAACTTGATCTGCTCAGCCTGCAGATCCTGGAGCCCGCCCGGTACGACACTCGCCATGCCGACGTAACCGTCCGGTGTCGGCAAAGCGATCGCCAGCAGGGACACATCCGCGAAGCCGAGCGACCAGATGCGCAGCTGCCATGTGCGCCCGTAGTGATCGTGCACCAGCGCATCCTGCTGGGCGGCCCCCAGCGAGGTGATGCGTACCGCCTGGGTCCCAACCTGCCGGGGAAGGTTGATGCCTTTCAGCAGCAGATCGAGGAATTCCTTGGAGTCGCTGTAGCGGTGGGCAGCCGGTATGTCCTCCGGATAGGTGAGACGGAAGAGCGTCACCCCCGGTCCGCCGTCCTTGCAGTACCAGATCTCGCCGTCA
>DATMRM010000251.1:0-5314 GCA_035566155.1 Steroidobacteraceae bacterium
GCTCAGATGTACGTGCCAACAGCATCTCCTGGATCACCGCTGGAAGAGTTGTTGCCTGTGACTCGATGGCGCCGCTCAGCGGGTAGCATCCCAGGGTGCGGAATCGCACCATGCGCTTCTGCGGCACTTCATCGGGCTTGAGCGGAAATCGATCGTCATCGACCATGATCAGTGTACCGTCACGCTCGACCACCGGGCGCTCGGCTGCCAGGTAAAGTGACACGATGGGTATGTCCTCGAGGTAGATGTATTGCCAGATGTCGAGTTCCGTCCAATTCGACAATGGAAATACGCGGATCGACTCGCCCTTGTGCTTGCGCGCATTGTACAAGCTCCAAAGTTCGGGCCGCTGATTCTTCGGGTCCCATCGATGCTGGTCGCTGCGAAAGGAAAATATGCGCTCCTTGGAACGTGATTTTTCCTCATCTCGCCGTGCACCGCCAAATGCCGCATCGAAGCCGTACTTGTCGAGCGCCTGCTTGAGTCCCTGGGTCTTCCACAGGTCCGTGTGAATCTGCGAGCCATGATCAAAGGGATTGATTCCACGCTCCTTCGCTTCCGGGTTCTGATATACGATCAGCCTGATGCCGGGTTCCGCTGCGACCTTGTCCCGCAGCGCATACATGTCCTTGAACTTCCAGGTGGTATCTACATGCAGCAAGGGAAAGGGGAGCGGCGCCGGGTAGAACGCCTTCCTAGCAATGTGCAGCATCGTGGCGCTGTCCTTTCCGATGGAATACAGCATCACCGGTTTTTCACATTCGGCAACGACTTCCCGCATGATGCGGATGCTCTCGGCCTCCAGCCGCTGCAAATGGGTCAATTTCACTTCGGGCGTGTGCATGGACGCAACTTTACCAGCGTTGCAGGCTTCGTTTTAATGCAACGGACAAATTTGTCGCCAAGCATCTTATGTCAGGTCAAATAAATATAGGCGGGATTGTGGCGCCGGCCACATCCTTCTAAGCTCTGGCAATCCTAGAGCGGCGCAGGGGCGGTGTGTGAAAGGAATGCGGCGATCGGCTGATACGTTGCTCGACCAAGTGATAGGCACTGCCCGCACTGCGGGTGAGGCCGTCATGGAAGTATACGGAACCGACCATGCCGTGATAGCCAAGACCGATAAATCTCCGGTGACTGAAGCCGATGTGCGCGCTGAGGCTATTATAATCTCCGCATTGCGTAATCTGACGCCGGACGTACCGATCGTCGCCGAAGAATCCGTTGCGGCCGGGACAGTGCCGAGCGTGGGAGCAAGCTTCTGGCTGGTCGATCCGCTGGATGGAACAAAAGAGTTCATCGGGCGCAACGGCGAATTCACCGTGAACATCGCCATGGTGCGCGAAGGAGTGCCGGTCCTCGGTGTGGTTTTCGCCCCGGCATTAGGCCGTTTGTTTGCCGGCGTGCAGGATGGTGGCGCCTTCGTCGAGGATGCAGCAGGGCGTCGCCACATACGCTGTCGCGCCGTGCCGCCGGAAGGACTGACAGTGGTCGCAAGCCGCTCACATGGCGATGCAGCGGCGCTTAAGGATTTCCTGTCGGGGCGCAAGGTCGAGGCGCTGATCAGCGCAGGCTCTTCGTTGAAACTATGCCTGGTCGCAGCGGGCGAAGCGGACCTTTACCCTCGGCTAGGCCGCACCATGGAATGGGACATAGCCGCGGGTCACGCTGTGCTCCTCGCCGCCGGGGGATGCGTCACAGACATCGCTGGAAGGCCACTGCGCTATGGGAAGCCGGAATTTGAAAATCCACATTTTATAGCGCGCGGCTCCTGAGTCGGAGCCACAACGGCAACGACATCGGGAACTTGCCAACTGCTGTGCCTTCATTCACCACAGCCAGCGCTGGTCGCCGGCTAGTTACCGGTTCCGTTGACGAGGGTGGTTTGAGTGACTCTCGATCCGGTGACCTTCAGCTTCGCCCAGGCATACCCGATAGAGGTCGGCGTGAATACGACGCTGATCGTGCAAGCCGATCCGACCGCGACCGATTGACCGCAGGTCGTGGTGTATGAGAATTCGGTGGGGTTCGCACCGGCGAAACTGATGCTGGTAACGCTCAGCGCGGCGTTGCCGGTGTTCGTCACTGTGAAGGACTGTGGTGCACTGGACGTATTGGCCTTGGTTGTGCCGAACGCCAGGGTCGCCGGTGTTAACGTGTAGGTCACGATTCCGGTTCCGTTGACCGTTGCGTTTTCCGTTGCGCCTGACCCGCTGCTGACGTTGAGCGTCGCCCACTCATACGCGGCCAAGGTCGGCGTGAACACGATGCCGATCGTACAGGTCGATCCGGTCGGTATCGGCGTTCCGCAGGTATTGGTTTGCGAGAATGCGCTCGGAACCGCACCGGTGAACGTGATGCTGGTAATGGGCAGCGGCGCGCCGCTGCCGTTGTTGACCGTAACCAGCTGCTGCGCACTCGGACTGCCGGTCTGCACGTTGCCAAACGCCACAGACGTTGGCGATAACGAGAAGACAGGCGGTACACCGGTTCCGGATAGTGCAGAGGTCTTCGTCCCTAGGCCACTACCGGCATTGACGTTCAGCCACGCTGTCTGACTCCCGACTCCGGCCGGCGTGAGCACAACGTTGATCGTGCACGCTGATCCGATGGCGACCGATGTACCGCAGTTGTTGGTCTGCGAAAACTGGGCGGGATTCGCACCGGAGAACGTGATGCTGGTGATCGGCACCGCCGCGCTGCCGGTGTTAGTCACCGTCACCGCTTGCGCCGTACTTGAGCCGTTCGCTGACACGTTGCCGAACGGCAGCAGCGTTGGCGTCACTGTAAAGGTGGGAGGCGCGACGCCGAGTCCATAGACCGCGACCCTATTGGAGAACGTCGGGACATAAACCTTGCCATTGACGACCACCGGGGGCACCCACTTACCTAAGGCTCCGTAGCCATCGCGGGTCGGGCTCATCATGGAATTCCACAATTCAGTGCGGATGTTGTTGGCGTCATAGGCATGCAGCACGCCGGTTCCCGTATTAGTGATCACCGTCGTCGCCCAAAGCAATCCGCTGCCTTGTTGGCCAGCGTTCGCAGATAGAGCGAGCATGCCGCCGAAAGCCATCGCATTGTTCGTACCCACGGCACTGGGACTCGTCGCAAATGTGCTGCCGTTGAACGGAAACGCCCTGAGGACGTCGGCCACGGCCCAGTCGTACATTAAGGGGCCTCCGTTGACTGCTGATCGATTCCAGTACACGGGGCCGCCATGGATCTGCAATCCCGAGGTGATGTTTTCTTTCTGCACAACCTGGCTGTCATTGGCGACCCACTTGCCGAGGCTGGTCGTGTTCAGCACATATAGGTTGCCGGTCTTGCCGCCGCCGGCGAGCAGCGTCGTACCCGGGATCAGGATTGGTCCGGAACTGCTCAAATCCTGGTCACGTGTATCGAGCACGCTCCAGTTACCCGCAGTGAACCAGTCGACGAGCTTCAGGCCCTGGGACGTATCGAACTTCAGCACGCTTTCACTGAAGTTGTTGACGCCATCGTAGCCGTTGCCGAACGCGTTACCGGTGAATAAATAGACGTAGCCTGCACTGTCAACAGCCGGCGGACGGCCAGACTGCCAGACTCCACCGCCACTCGTGGTCGGGGTGGTCGCAAAAATGCCGCTTTGCTGCAGCGTGAGCTTGTTGTAGGCCATCACGAAGCCGACGTAGTTGCCCGCTTCCTCGTTCTGAATACTGCTGAACGCAAGCACGACCGCGTTCCCTGAAAGCACCAGCGATGCGCGCTGTATCATGTAGCGCGCGTCAAACGTGGCGCCACCGTAGGTGCCCGTGATCAACACGCCAGGGCCGTACGGTTCCGCGCCGCTTGTAATGTCGAGCGCGTACAGGCGGTATGCCATCGTGCCGTTCTCGAGCGTGCAGGCGACGACGTACATGATGTTCGTGGCCGGATCGATGACCGGCGTGCTGAGGATGCCGAGGTTGCCTTTGACGGTGACGGAATTGATCGCAAAGTTGTTCCATACCGGTGCCGATGTACCGAACAACCCGGCGAGATTGATCGACCACAGCGCCGCGCCCCCCGCGTCAGCGTCGAACGCGTACACCGAGTCGTTCATCGTCGCGGCATATAGGACGTTGTGCGTGCCTTGGCCCGGGATGGCGACATTGGGTACGTACAGCGGCTGCGCGAAGATTCGTTCATCGACGGGAAGGTTGAACAGCAGGCCAAACGTATTGGGACCGACGTTAGATGTGTTGAGCACAGTTTCGACGAGATTCGCGCCGGAAACGTTGGCGTCGTACCCACGCTGCAGCACCGGCGGCGCGGCGGCATACGCACTGATCGCGACTGATGCGGCGAGCCATGCAAAGGCCCTTATCCACGTTGAACCTGAGCTCATCTCCCCTTCTCCCCTAAATCGCGCGCGTCCCGGATGACGAGCAACCAATATTCTTAATGTGATTATTGCCAGAACTCTGGGCCGGCGTATCGCTTTGTAGGCGCGGGGGCCCGAAAATCAAACGCCGTGCACAGACAAATATGCGTTATGTTAAATTAAAGCCATGGGTCGTTTGCGCGCCGCAAATATACCGATCGACTATTTCACCGGCAAGACGGCGACGCCCCAGGGGCGCTTGCCGACCTTGACGGTTGCCTCGACGTGCAGCGGGTCCGTCGTGACGACCGACACGTCATCGGATGGACCGTTCGCGACGTAAAGCGTATGGCCGTCCGGGCTGAGCGCGAGCCCCCAGGGTCGCGCGCCGACCTTGACGAATCCCAGCACCGACATGCTCTGCGTATCATACGCGACGATCTCGCCGCCGCGCCCCGTCGAAACGTAAAGCCGCTTGCCGTCGCTGGACAGGACCACGCCCTTCGGGCGGGCGCCACCGCCGGGTACCGTGAGCTTCGTGATCACCGCATCGGTGTTGCCGTCCAGCACGACGAGCGATGCGTCGCTCTCTCCGCTCACGTACGCACGCGAGCCATCCGGCGCCACGGCAATGTCGCGCGGGCGCTGGCCGACGGCGACGGTGCTGAGCACGCGTAGCCGCGTCGCATCGGACACCGCGACCGAATTTCCTACTTCCGACGTGAAATAAACGATGTTGCGCCGCGGATGCACAGCGACGCCCTCGGGTTGGCCGCCCACTTCGACGCTGCCGCGAACGCGCCCGGTCGCGACATCAATCGCAATTCCCTTGCCCGTGTCTTCGCTGGCAACGTAGAGGCTCTCTCCATTCACACTCAGCGCGACCTGTTCCGGGTCGGAACTGTCTCGCAGTACGCGCTCGAGCTGGTTACGGTTGGCGTCGATGATCGCGATGCCGTCCTCGCGCTT
>DATMRM010000252.1:0-2943 GCA_035566155.1 Steroidobacteraceae bacterium
CGCCGCGACGAAACCGGAGTCGATCAGGCGTTCGCACGTTTTCTGCAGGAATACGAGATCGCACAGCGCGTTCATCATCCGAACATCGTTCGACTGTACGAACTCGGCGTTGCCGATGATCACGCCTACCTGGCGATGGAATATTTCCAGCACGGTGACCTGCGCCGCCGGATGCGTAGCGGCGTGTCGCCCTCCGAAGCGCTCGGGTTTGCCTGTCAGATCGGGCGCGCGCTGGGCGCACTGCACTCCGCCGGCATCATTCATCGTGATCTCAAGCCCGGCAATGTGATGCTGCGAGCCGACGATCAGATCGCCCTCATCGATTTCGGCCTCGCCAAGCATGAGGCGCTGGAGTTGGAGATCACCGATACCGGACTGATATTCGGTACCCCGCACTACATGAGTCCTGAGCAGGGTCACGGCCAGGATATGGATTTGCGCAGCGATATCTACAGCCTGGGCGTGATGCTGTTTGAGATGCTGGCCGGACAGAAGCCGTATACCGCCACCAACCCGATGGCGATCATCTACATGCATCGTAACGCCCCGGTGCCGCGCCTGCCGGAACCGTTGGCCGATCTGCAGCCGCTGCTCGATCGCATGCTCGCCAAGTCGCCGGCCGATCGCTTTGTCGACGCGCTGGAGACCGCGCGACAGATCGAGTCGACCCGCACCGCGTGGCTGCTCAAAGGGGCGCTCGTGTGAACATTCTTGCGGTGCCGACCCCCGCTGCGTGGGTCGATGCCGCATGCGAGAGGTGGCGCGAGCTACTGATCGATCACGCCAATTGCGAAAAGAAGGCCGCGTCGAGCGCGCTGGCGATGATCTTTGCGTACCCCGAAGACCTGGCGCTCACCGGCGCGTTGTCGCGACTGGCGCGCGAGGAATTGCGGCACTTCGAGCAAGTCTCGCAAATGATGCGACAGGTGCGGGTGGAGTACGTACGTCAGCGACCGGGGCGCTATGCGGCCGCGCTGCGCGCGGCGCTGCGCCAGCACGAGCCGGCGCGCAAGCTGGATCTGATGTGCTCGCATGCGCTCATCGAGGCGCGTTCCTGCGAGCGCTTCAAGCTGCTTGCCGGGCGCCTGTGCGAACCGCTCGCCGGGTTCTATGAATCGCTGCAGCATTCCGAGGCGCGGCACTACGAACTCTACGTGCGGCTCGCGCATGGGGCGCAGGCCGGAGGCGATCGCGCGCGGGTGCACGCGCGACTGGCGCAGCTGGCGGCAGTGGAAGCGGAATTGGCGACCAGCCCGGATGATCAGTTGCGATTTCACTCCGGGCCGCCGCGCGGCAGTGTCTGAAGCTCGAATCCGCCCGGTCCCCATTCCAGGCAAGTTGCGCTGTGATGCCAGGCGCCGAGGACGATCCGACGCACCGCGTGTCCGTCGAGTTGGAACTCGTGGACTGCGGGTCGATGCGTGTGGCCATGGATCAGGGTGCGAACACCGCAGGCCTGCATGGCTGCGCAGACCGCGGGTTGATCCACATCCATGATTTCGTAGGCCGTGTGCCTTGTATGGCGTTGACTGCCGCGTCGCGCCTGCTCGGCGAGGCTGCGTCGAAGTTTCAGCGGCAATGCCAGGAAGCGCCGCTGCCAGCGCGGATTGCGCACCACGCCGCGCAGGCGTTGATAGGAATGATCGGCGGTGCACAGCGCATCGCCATGCGTGAGCAGCACCGACTCGCCGTACAGCTCGATCACGATCGGGTCGGCGATGAGGCGCGCACCGGTACGGGCCTCGAAGCCGCTTTGAAACAGAAAATCGCGGTTACCATGCATCACGTAGCACGGCACACCCCAGGCGCTCAACGCCGCCAGGGCGCGGCAGATGCGGTTGCGGTACGGCTCGTCGTCGTCATCGCCGACCCAGGTCTCGAACAGATCGCCCAGGATATAGAGCGCATCGGCGCCGACCGCTCGCCGCTCCAGAAACTGCATGAGTTGCGCGCCGGCGGCCGGTTCGGCTGCATCCAGATGCAGATCGGAGATGAACAGCGTGCTCAGGGCGGATCGCTCGGCGCTTGCAGTTAGGCTACATTGTACGGATGTTTGCCGATAGCGTCGTCACACGCTTTGCGCCAAGCCCGAGCGGTGAGCTGCACCTGGGCAATGCACGCACGGCGCTGTTCAATTTTCTGATGGCGTGCAAGCACGGCGGCCGCATGGTGCTGCGCATAGAGGACACGGACACCGCGCGCACGCAGGAAGCCTATGTCACGGCACTGTGTACCGATCTGGCGTGGCTGGGTATGAAGTGGGAGGAGGGACCGGATAGACCCGGGCCGCATGGCCCGTATCGCCAGTCACAGCGCGGCGCCATCTACCAGCAGCACTTCGAGCTCCTCGAGCGCGAGCGCCTCGCCTATCCGTGTTACTGCAGTCCGCTGGAGTTGGATTTGTCGCGCCGCTCGCAGCTCGCCGCCGGACGGCCGCCGCGTTACGCGGGTACCTGTCGAGACCTCTCCCCGCAACAGCGTCAGGCGAGGATCGACAAAGGCATCAAGCCGACGCTACGTTTTCGCGTGCCCGGCGGCAAACGCATCGAATTCGACGATCTGGTGCACGGGCCGCAGAGTTTTCTATCCGATGACATTGACGATTTCATCATTCGACGCGAAGACGGAACCGCAGCGTTTTTCTTCAGCAACGCGCTGGACGATGCGCTGATGCGCGTGACGCACGTGCTGCGCGGCCAGGACCATCTGAGCAACACGCCGCGGCAGCGGCTGCTGCTGGAGGCTTTGAGCAGGACGGCGCCGCTCTACGGCCATGTCTCGCTACTGCTCGGCGCCGACGGCACGCCGTTGTCCAAACGCCATGGCGCGACCAGCATTCGCGAGCTGCGCGAAGCTGGCTTTTCCAGCGTGGCGCTGTGCAATCACCTGTTCCGATTGGGGCACTCGACGCCGAATAATGCCCTGCTGTCGCTTGAGCAGATG
>DATMRM010000253.1:0-3702 GCA_035566155.1 Steroidobacteraceae bacterium
GCTCAGATGGCGCTTGTAGTCGCTGGTGCGACCAGGTCCGGCAAGAAAGTCGTAGACACTAATCTGCTCGGCCGCGGCCGCCTCCATTGCGTAGCCCAGGTGAATGAGTCCGAGCGACAACCGCAAGCTGAACGCGGGATCAAAGCCCATCTTCAGATTGTATTGCCGCTGCTCTCTGCGGATGTCATAGAGCACCGAGACCACTTCACCGCCAATACTCAGGCGCGAAAACGCGAGCTCTCCGCGCGCCACCAGCAGCCTCGCGAGACTCGTATGAAATGACAGTCGCGTGCCGGTGAACGCCGGCCGCCCCCAGCGCAGAGCGTGTAGCCTGTTCAGATCCTCGAAGCCCTCGTCGATCTCATTCGCGCGTAACTGCTCGACGCGCACCTCGCCTAGGCTAGCGAGGCGACGACGCAGGTTCCAGAGACTGCGGCGCGTCGACTGCCCCAGCGCGAGCAGGTACGCGCCAAAGCCATCGCTAAGATCTGCCTGGTAGCTGACGCAGCAATCCAGGGTGCGCACGTAGCGCTCCTTGCTCGACACCGGTGCCGCAAACGCAGCACGCCAGCGGTCGGCGGACGCGGTGAAGCCAATGACGAGCTCGCTCCAAGACGGCTGTTCAAGCAGCGCCTGCGCGCACGCGTGTCGCACTTCGTCCAGATCCTCGCGCGCGGCAATGACGTCGAGGTACTCTGAAATCAACGGTTCCGGATCGCGCCACGACAACCCGATAACCTGTACTGAATGCGCCAACAGCAGGCCGCCGCGCCTGACTCGGCGGTGATACAGGGGAACCAGACCCACAAGGTCGGCGCCGCGGTAGAACGCCAGGATATCGGGAGTGCCCAGCGTACTTCCATAGTAGCGCCACCAGAGCGTCAGCCATTCGCAGGACAGAAACAGCCGATCAGCGCTCGAACGCGCCTGCAGCGCACCCCACGGGGCCTGATTGGCCAGCCACTCCTCGGTCGTCCAGCGGCGCACGCGCAGCGCGCTCATCGTCCCCTCCTCGCTGCCGAAGGGCGCGCCATCAGGTGTCCTTGTCTCCCTGGGTTACGTGCCAGGCGCACCGCTCGGCGCTGCCGTCGCGCGAATACACTTGATACACAGCGTCCGCACGGCGTGCGCTGAACCCGAGGGCTCGCAAAGTCCTCCTCGCGGGGTGACGGTCGTCGGTCAGCATGCGCACGGTGATCATTCCGGGGGTGTCCAGACTGCGAAGTATGAGAAGCGCCAGCATCGCGCGCATATCGGCCGGTGCGCGCGCGGCCAGGTCGTAGACGTGGCAGACCCCCTCGAGCGAGGTTTCCTCGAAGACCAGAAAACCGCGCACTTCAGCGCTGCGCGTGTAAGTTGCAAAAACGAAATGAGTGTTGGGGTGCTGCTGATAGCGCCATCTGAGCGTCTGGGCGCCGAGGTCGTGCACCGCGCCCTCGCTTGGGGCGACGCTGCGCAGAAATTCCTGCAGAGCCTCACCGGGCGCGTCCGTCAGAATAAGTGCGGCGTCGCGCGGCGCGCGCAGGCGCGCGAGTGTGCGCGCGAGCCACCGCAGCGGGCGCGCTATCAAGGCGGTTAACCAAGCGCTGCGGATGATCGCACCCACATAACGCGTGACATCCACCACGTAGACGTGCGGTACGAGCGTGCCGGGCGCTGTCCAGCCGGCCCTGGCGAGCGCGTGGCGCGCAGCCTCGGTTGGAATTACAAAGCCGGGGTGTTGAGGAAAGTGCTGGTCGAGGTAGGCTGTCATCTCCTGCAGCAGCAGCCGGCCCAGCCCCTGTCCGCGCCAGCGGACATCGAGTGAGATGTCACCCACGACGGCAGTCTGTACGCGTGCTCCATTGAGCCAGTCGGGTCGAAACACGACCGACGCCATACCAATGCGCTCCCCCTGCGGGGCGAGCAGCCAGAACACCTGCGGCGGTGGCGCACCCGCCAAATGCTGATAACGCCAGTTGACGTATTGCGACGTTTCGGCTCGGTCGCGGTTGGCGTTTCGCAATCGCAGTATTTCCCGCTCGAAGCCCTGCGAGGAGGTTACCGCGACGGAAAATCCCGAGCTGGCGCGCCTGCCCGAATCCCGGGAGCCACTCGGGTCAGTATTCACGATCTGCCCGCTCACCGTTCACAGGCTGCCGGGCCGGGCACAGCGCGTGGTAGAGTCGCGCGTGTTCTGCGCACATCCGGTCGAGCGAAAATCGCTCCTCCGCACGCTGGCGCGAAGCGTGTCCCATGGCGCGCTGGCCTTCGCGACTCTCATACGTCTTGATCAGCGCGGCCGCCAGGGCACTTGCGTCACCCGCGGGAACGACGTAGCCGTTGACACCGTCGATAACCGCTTCCGCGTTACCGCCAACGTCAGTGACGATCAGCGGCAGACCCACGGCCATCTGTTCGATCAACGCGTTGGAGAACCCCTCGTTGCTACCCGGCGTCAGGCAGGCGACATCCATGCTCCAGAGGCACGGCAACACGTGGAGGAGCTCGCCGGTAAACACGACGCGCTGCGCAAGCTCGCTGTGCCAGATCTTCTCCTGGAATTGGCCCAGCAGTTCGCCGCCCCCCACGGCCAAGACCTTCAGCGCGGGAATCTTAGGCAGCGCTCGCGATAAACCCGCGAAAAACACGTCATGGTTTTTTTCCGGCCGGAAACCCGCCACCATACCGACCACAAAATCCCCCGCGCCGAACCCAAAGCGCGTGCGGGCCTCGAACCGTTGCTGCGCAGCAGGAACACTGAATTGCCTCAGGTCAACCCCATTGTAGATCGTCGTTACCCGTGAGTTCGGCAGTTCATCGCGCGCCACCACGGCCACTCGTACGGCCTCTGCCACTACAATGAACGCCTGAAAGAGCGACTTGAGGCGACGATTGAGAAAAACATGCAGCGGGTTGCGCAGGTCGCCGGTGTCGCGCTTGCTCGATACCAAGCGCCTGGCGCCGGAGAGCCACACGATGAGCGCCCCGAACGTGTCGGCTTTCTGGTGAAAGGTCTGCACAATGTCATATCTGTTGCGCCGTACCAGCCGCGACAAACGCCACGCCTGCACTGCCGCGTTGGGCACGTACTCGCGTCCGACCGGCAGGTGGATGACTGGAACATCGCGGGCCCGAAGTTCGTCCAGCAGCGGGTTGACACCCATGTCGAAGGCAACGACGGTACAGCGAAAGCGATCCGCGGGCAGCCCTGCGATCAGTTGCACGAGATGTTTTTCGGTACCGCCGGTGCGGTGAAACCAGTCGATCAGAAAGAGAATATTGATGCCCTTAGCCATTCATACATCGCCGGATCGCCAACGCGCGCGGCCAGTATATCCATCTCCTGAGGCTGCCCCCGCGCGACGGCACTCACCCTGCAATCTCAATAATTGTTAGTCACATCAATCTCTTACAGAGGCAAAAGGGACTCGGCGCCCGGGCCGACGTGTCCCCGTGTCGCTGGGATAGGGTGCACGGTGGCTTTGGCGCCGCGGCGCTATTCTTTGTCGGGATCGTCCGCGTCTTTGCCGGGTGCGTGTGGCGGACTGCGCAGCCGGCGCCGCTAGCAGCGAGGATCAACAAGGTTTGATGCGCAAGAACGCGGCAAGGACGTTTCGACCCGATATCGAGGGTCTGCGTGGCATCGCGGTCTTTGTGGTGGTCGCATTTCACTGCGGACTTCCGGGTTTCTCCGGAGGTTTCATCGGGGTCGATGTCTTC
>DATMRM010000254.1:0-9178 GCA_035566155.1 Steroidobacteraceae bacterium
CGATGCGCGCGTCGCCTTCGCGAGCCTGCGCTATCCACTGGCGCTGGCTACGACCGGGCTGTCGGCAGTGGCGATCGCACTAGCGATCTGGTGGTGGATGCATCGTCGCTGGGAGCGTGCTGGTCAAGGCTCGACGCAGCCGCCTGTGCCTGGCAGCGGCTGGTTCTCAGGTCTGCGCGCGGTTCATCACGAAGTCATGCGTCGCGGTCCAGGAATGATGCTGCATGCCGCGATTCCCGCTTGCGTCCAGGTGCTGCTATCGGGTATCGCCACCGCGGTGTTGGCCAAATCGCTGGGCATCGACCTGGCGCTGCTGACTGCGATGTGGGTGACCGCCGCTGTCTATGCGGTAGTGCTGCTGCCGATCTCCGTGGCCGGTGTTGGCGTACGCGAGATCACCCTCACCCGATCTCTGGCGCTGCTGGGATTGGACTCCAGTCTCGCGGTGGCGTTGTCGATCCTGTTGTTCGCCGATCCGATCATCAATGCGCTGATTGGCGGCGCACTGCAGATGCGCGCCGCTTTCGCCGAGGTGCAACGTCAGAGCTGATTGCCGATCCAGTTCAGTGCGCGTTCGATGCGAGCGCCTGTCCTTTCCGCTCCGAGCAGCGCGACGGTGAGATCGATGGGCGGCGACACCGGACCCCCTGCAATCGCAACGCGCAGCGGCTGCGCCACCTTTCCCAGTCCGAGGCCATAGCGGGTGGCAACCGAACTGATCACTTCGTGGATCGTGCCAGCATCCCATTTCGCCACGGTGTTGAACCCTGCTTGCAGCGCACGCAGTAGCGGCACGGCTTCGTGGTTCAGGTTCTTCTTGGCCGCCCTCTCGTCGTAGTGCTCAAATTCGCGGAAGAAGAAGACACTGTTGTGCGCCATTTCCTTGAGCGTCTTGGCCCGCTCACGCTGCGCGTTCACCACGCCTTCGAGCAATAGATCGCCCTGAGCCTGTATTCCCAGCATCGCGAGCTGGGAACGAAGACCCGCAAGCAGTGTACTGACCGGCGCACGCATCAAGTGCTGTTGATTCAGCCATAGCAGCTTGTCGGGATTGAACGCAGAAGCCGCCTTGTTGACGTCCTTGATATCGAACGCAGCAATCATCTCCTCGCGCGAAAACACTTCCTGATCGCCGTGCGACCAGCCTAGCCGGACCAGATAGTTCAGCAGCGCATCCGGTAGAAACCCCTCCTCTTGGTATTGCAGCACACTGACCGCGCCATGCCGCTTTGACAGCTTGGCACCGTCAGCGCCAAGGATCATTGGAACGTGTGCATAGGCCGGAGGCACAGCACCCAGAGCACGCAACATATTCATCTGCCGGGGTGTGTTGTTAAGGTGATCGTCACCACGAATGACGTGCGTGATCCCCATATCCCAATCGTCCACCACCACGCAGAAGTTGTAGGTCGGATTTCCGTCTGAACGCTCGATGATGAGATCATCGAGCTCCGCGTTCTTGAACACTACCGTACCGTGTACCAGGTCCTCGACCACGACATCGCCTTCGAGCGGATTCTTGAAGCGCACGACCGGGGTAACTCCGGTGCGTGGCTCGCGACGTTCCCGGCAACGTCCGTCATATCGGGGCTTCTCCTTGTGCGCGAGCTGTTGTTCGCGCATCTGATCAAGCTCCTGCTTGGTGCAGTAGCAATGATAGGCATTGCCATTTTCCAGCATCTGTTGGATGACAGTCCGATAGCGGCCGTAGTGCTGGGTTTGAAAGAACGGACCCTCATCGGCACGGAGGTCCAGCCATGCCATACCGTCGAGAATGACCCGCACGGCCTCATCGGTTGAACGCTCGCGATCGGTGTCCTCGACGCGCAGGATGAACTTCCCGCCGAAGTGGCGCGCATACAGCCATGAGAACAACGCGGTGCGCACGCCCCCGATGTGAAGCATGCCAGTAGGACTTGGAGCAAAGCGGGTAACGACAGTCATTTATGGACTCGCAGCTTGGGGAGCGATTGGAAGCCTCGCATAAATTGATTCGCCACGGGCGGCCGCTTAAACTCTCCGCCCCTTGAGAGGCAAGGGCGGTTAGCTCAGCGGTAGAGCACTGCTTTCACACGGCAGGGGTCACTGGTTCAATCCCAGTACCGCCCACCATTAAAATCAGAAACTTAGAGTCGTTCCGGGGTCCTCGAACTAAGGACCCTTCCCGACGGACGTTACGTGTAAGCCCGCGGGTGAAGCCAACACATGTATCGTTTGTTTCTTACGGCGCAGAAACGGCCGCTCGATCAGCAGCCACGACAGGTAACCCAGGAGAAAAGCCAATAGCACCACGACCGCCAGGTCGCTTTCCCGTCCTCCAAGCCCGAACTCCACGAAGATATTGATGATCAAACCATGATAGATATAAACACCGTAGGAGATATCGTTACCCCGCAACAAGTGTTCGGACAGCGTCGGCCTGGTGTAAGCCGCCGCGATCACCACGACACCTAACAGCATCGTGCCTATCACGTAGCTCACGGCGGAATACGGCACAGCGAAATGGAACAGAAGATAGACGGCCAGCCAATGCAGCGCCTTTCCTGCAATCCAACGGGAGCGATGGACCGATAGCCGTTGCAGGATCACGCCGCTTAGAAACAGATAGATGTGCGGAAAGAAAGAATATCGAATCAACTTCTGCGCAATCGGCTCCTGCGTGACCTCAGTGAGCGGCTCAAAAAGCAGATTGGCCAGAAATGCGATCAACGCGAAAAGCAACAGCGCCAGGCTGAGCCCCTTGGTCTGATTTCCCGCGCGCTTGGTGAGATAGTAGAAGATCGGCAATACCAGATAGAACTGCAGCTCTATCGGGATAGTCCACAGACTGCCGTTGTATGAGCCAAAGCCAAAGCTCTTCAGAAAATGCGGGGTATAAATGAGCCCAATCAGTTGGGCCAGCAACCAACTCCCCGCCGACCAGTGCGCGAACGAAAAGCCGAACGCGGCCGCCACCCCGATCGTGAGCAGTATGCAGCACCACAGGCCCGGAAAAATTCTGAGGATCCGGTTCCGGGCATAGCTGCTGAGCGTCGAGCTACGCTCGTATGACGCCGAAATCAGGAAGCCACTTATGACAAAGAAAATTGGAACACCGGGCAAGGCGTCCACGAGCGGCCACCATGCCGGTCGAACCATATCCAGATGCCGCTCGGTATGGATCAGAACGACCTGAGTAGCGGCAATGAGCCTCAACAGGTCGAAATTATTGATCTTGAAGTCGGTTTGGATTTGGGGTCGTACGCTCAAGACAAGTCGACTCGGGCCAAAATGCCGGCGAAATCATGCCGCATATTTGCAGCATTGGCATCGCTTTCCTGACGACCCTCACCAGACGCTTGAGCACCTTTCAGCAGCGCCCGGCTTGAGCTTACCGGATGCTCGCCAGTCGTCGATGGGTCGTAGCGAGTTGATTTCACTTATGTAAAAATAACACATCGGCCTCACCATCATTTTCCGGAAAATGAGGTTTTCCGGCAGGCGGAACGCGTGCGCCGATGTCAGTATCCCTGTCTCAATTTCAGGTGCCACTCGGGGCGATAAGAGAATCTTGTGAGCAGGATCAAAACTCTTCGAGTGCAAGAGCTCGACGCATTGCGATTGCTCGCCGCCCTTTCCGTTGTGGGCTTTCACTACGGCATCAACTTCCATTTCTGGCCGAGCGCTGAGGGCGCGCTGAAATACGGCTTTCTTGGGGTCGAGCTGTTCTTCATGATCTCGGGCTTCGTGATATTGCAGACGGCAACGCGCAAGAGCGCCTATGAGTTCATGTGCTCGCGCTTCGCACGACTCTATCCGACATTCTGGTGCGTGCTCCTGCTGACATGGCCGATGAGAGGCGGAGGAACCCCGATTCAGGCGCTGGCCAACGCAACCATGGCGGCGAGGCTGTTGCACCAGCCGGTATTCGATCCGGTGTACTGGACCCTGGTCATCGAGCTGAAGTTCTACATACTGATACTTGCACTGATATCGCTGCGTCAGATTCAGCGCATCGAGCTGTGGTTGATCGCATGGTTGGGAGCCTGCGTCGCCTCGTTGGTGACGGGACACTTTCGGGCGCTGACATTCGATCTCTATGCGCCCTACTTCACTGCCGGTTGCGTGCTGTACCTGATTTACGTGCAAGGCCTGACGTTGACGCGAGCCCTGACGATTTCTGCATGTCTGGTTCTGGCGTTCACAGATGCCAAGATTGTGGCGGACAAATATGACGGGATCGTCGTTTCCTATGTGACCGTGAAGCTGATCGTGTCAGCGCTATTTGTGGTCTTTCTGAGTGTCGCCATGCGATGGATCAAACTTCCCAACTGGAAAGTGTGGTCATCGTTGGGACTTCTGACCTACCCAATTTACCTGGTCCATTCAGTTCCGGGCTTCACCGTCTGGTCATGGCTGCCTAAGACGATGAGCCCTCAACTTAGAACTCTGTGCGTATGCGCGTTTGTGTTCAGCGTTTCCGGACTACTGGCCGCCACGATCGAGAGAAAAGGCTGTTCGATGCTGTATTCGGCTCTTGTGCGGATACCCGACAGAATCATTGCCTGGATCAGAGGACCTGTCGCACCCCCGACGCAGAAGGCTCCCCTAGTCGAGCCCTGAGCTTCCCGTCCGCAACAATGCGCCAATCGGCGCGGCTGGCACGCTTGCCAGTTCTTTGGGCTCGAGCTTGTACATGCCACCGCCATAGGACCGACCGGCATATCGCAACGATTCGGCTTTGAGATTGCACAGCTCGCGCCAGACTGCTCGAGCACGTGTCAGGTTTCCGCCGATGAACTGAAGCAGCTCGCCGCGCGGATAGAGCATCAGATAGTTGTTGGCGGCGATCGCCCGGCTGTGATTGAAGATGAAGCGATGCAGCCTCTCACCGCGCCAACGCGCGAAATAACTACAGAGGAACGCGGTGGACTGCCTGCTCTCCTGCGAATACCAGGGGGAACGCCTGCTGCACAGGTAGCCCGCCGACACGCCCCCGAGCCCGCTTTGAAGATAGCGCCAAAACGCGGGGTGACGCGCCCGGACCTGTGCCAAGGGCAATGGACAGTCAACGATCACGAGTCTGCACGGCAGCCGCGGATAGCCCCGTTCGTCGGCCAGAATCTCATCCGCTGCAAGCTGCTTCGGACCGGGCAGAATCGGCCGCAGATAGGCCGCCGGTATGCCGCGCTCCCTGGCCTCTGCGGCCGTCATGATGAAGAAACGATTCGCTCCGGTCGCCAATCCGCGCTGGATCTTAAAGAACTCCCCGAGCACCGGATCGTTGACTGCGGTGGTGGCGCGTGATCGCCACTTGCGTACCTCGGACAGCTCTCTGGCGGATACCTGCCGACACGCGCGCGGGCGCGAGAGCGGGCCATCACAGGTCAGCTCGACCGTGTGATCGACCGATGGAGGGCGATTGCGAAACCAGACGATGGCCGAACTCACCAGCGCGTCGTTAAATTGCAGATCAGAGGGTTCGAAGCAGTGTACGCGCAGCAGCGTCACCCGCCGCAACAGGTAGTCACGGATGGCATCGCCATAGTTGACCTCCCGGAACTCGCTCGGGATGAGCCAACCTGCCAGCGCGCCGCTACTCATCCACGGATGCGTCAGCATCAGGAAGTAAGCATGAAGACCCGCCAAGCCGCTCAACGTCGAGCCGCTGGCGGTCCGAGCCTGCCGATGCAGGCGCTGTTTGTTGGCGCTCGTCATATGGTGATGACGCACGTACGGAGGATTGCAAATAATGAGGTTGTAACGTCGTGCCTCGCTGCGAGGCGCGGAGGCCGCGGTAAAGTCCTCGATCCGCAGTCGCAAGCGCGACCCTGACCACAACGCTCGACTGGCCCGCCCATAGTCTGGGTCGAGTTCGAATCCCGTCGCGCGGGTGATATTCGAACCGCTCCAGGTACGCAGCAGTGCTGAGTAGAACGATCCGGTGCCGATCGCCGGATCTAGAAACCTGACCGCCCCGGTACCAAAATGCTCACGTGCGTAGCACAGCATATCGTCCGCCAGGGCGGCCGGAGTGGCAAACTGACCGCGCAGGTTTCGTTCAGTTTGTGAGCGCGCGAGGTCCAGTCGCCGCTGTGCGATCAGTCGTTCCGCCTCGATGCCGTTGGGATCAAACATGCCTGGAGGTCATCCCATGATCATGTTCCGCCTCGCGCGCCACGTCGCTCTCGCGACGACCCTTGCCTGCCTTGTCCTGCTCGGGGGCTGTGTGACGACCACGACGACGACGCCCGCAGTCGGTTCGCCCACCAAGACCATCACCACCGCGACCCCCACCAAAGCCAAAGCCGCCCAGCCTAAGCCAGCGGACACTTCCGGCGCGAATGCGGTCTCCATCGAGGCCAGCAACGCACTGCTCGCGACGGCGACCCGTCAGGTCATTGCGGCCGAAGAAGCGTTCGCCAAGACCATGGCTGACCGCAACTTCAAGTCCTTCGTGACATTCCTGTCGCAGGATGCCGTGTTCTTCAGTGGCACCGAAGTATCGCGCGGGCCGGCAGCGGTGGCCGCCAAATGGGAGACGTATTTCTCCGGACGCGAGGCACCGTTCAGCTGGACGCCCGATCACGTCGAGGTACTCGCTTCGGGCAACCTGGCGCTCAGCACCGGCTGGGTATACCAGAACCACAAGCCTGTCGGTCGCTTCAACTCCATCTGGCGACTCGAGGCCGCCAACACCTGGCGAGTGGTGTTCGACAAGGGTGAGGCGATCTGCGGCACGACACCTTAGCGCGCGCGCTGCAGGCGCCGCCGAACGGCAGCCACCAGCTCACTGAGTTCCTCGATGCGCAGTGCAAGCGCGCAGCCCAGAAATGTGATCGCACCGAGCACCACGGTGAGCAGCAGATAGGCCGTCTTGGTCGCGAACTCGCGCGTTGCCCAATCCGCCAGCAGCCAGTGCCGCGAGGCCCAGCACACCGCTGCGAGTGCGCTCGAGGCCAGCGCGACTTTCAGCAGCAGCCTCAGCATGCGCCGCGTTTCCAGGCCTTTGAGCTGGCGCCGCATGAGCACATATAGCGTCAGGAAATTGCAGGTCGCCACGCAACCGGTTGAAAAGGACAGTCCGCGTATGCCCCAGCCCAACCGGAACGTGAACAGCCAGTTGAAGATCAGGTTCAGCCCAACCGCCATGAAGCTGATGATCATCGGCGTTTTACGCCGGTCCACTGCGTAAAAGCCGTTCACCAGGACCTTCAGCGCCGCGTAGCCACTCAGACCGATCGCGTAGTAGCGCAGTGCCTCACCGGCCTGCGTCGCAGCGCTGGCATCGAATCGGCCGTGCTGATAGAGCACCGACATGATGGGTTCGGCCAACACCATCAATCCCACTGTCGAGGGTATCGACAACAGCAATGCCAGCCGCATGCCATGCGAGAGCTCACCACGGAACGCGGGCATGTCACCGGCTACCGCCAGCCGCGATAGCAGGGGTAAGGTCACTGTGCCGAGCGCCACGCCGAACAGGCCGAGCGGCAACTGCATCAATCTGAACGCGATCGCGAGACTGAAGATCGCGCCCTTCTCGAGAGAGGAGGCGAACGCGGAATTCACCATCACATTGACCTGCGTGGTACTGGCGGCGATCACCGAGGGACCCATCAGCAGCACAATCGCGCGAACGCCGGCGTCGCGCCACGCGAAATCCGGGTGAAAGCGGTAACCGACGCCACGCAACGAGGGCAGCTGCACCCCCAACTGCATGGCACCGCCAATCAGGGTGCCGATCGCAAATCCGACCAGAGCGCGCGGTCCGAAATGCGGGTCGAACCAATAGCCCAGCAACACGCCCGCGACGATCGAGCCGATGTTGAAAAAGCTGGACGCCATCGCCGGCATGCCGAATACGTTCTTCGAATTGAGCATCCCCATCACCAGCGCGGCGAGCGACACCAGCAGAATGAACGGGAACATGATCCGGGTGAGCGTCACCGTGCGGGCCGCTTTCTCGGCATCGAAGCCGTCGGCGAGCACCGCGACCAACAGCGGTGAGAAGGCGATGCCCAGCAGGCAGATCACGCTCAAGACAACCGCGGTCAGCGTCGCGACCTTGTTGGCCAGCTGCCAGGCCTGCCTGTCGCCGGAGCGCGCGATGGTCTTGCTGAACGTCGTGACGAAGGCCGTGGACAGAGCACCTTCGGCAAACAGGTCGCGCAGCAGATTGGGTATTCGAAAGGCGACGGTGAACGTGTCCATGACGGCACCGCCGAACAGGGCACCACAGATGGCCTCGCGCGCCAGGCCCAGCACGCGACTGCACAGCACGGCCAGCGTAATCGTGCCAGCCGCTCGCGTATTCAGACGCTCCGTACGCGTTGTCGCATCGTCCGGAACGGTCGGGGCGCCGCCGCCGTTCATGTCCTGGCGGATCGAATTTTAAGCAACGCGCTGATGAACAACAGCGACACCACCGCGCCGCGGACCGAGGCCACGGCGACACTGCCCAGGCCGTAGCCAGGTGTCCCTTCGAAGGCGGACGCACCGGTGCTGTAGGCGCGCCAGAATGCCCAGGAGACCGCTACCAGCGGCGGCACCAGGTACAGACACAGCCACATGAGACGCTCGTCGGCGGGAATCCGGCGCGGTGTGTGAGGAACCTGCTCGCGGCGGGCGTGATAGATCCACACTCCCAGTGCGATCAACACCACCGTGAGTCCGACAGCGCTGCTTCCCAGCTGCAACCAGCGCCACAGCGCGACCGGATGTCCATGCAGATCAGGGCTATAGTCCTTCAGAAACGGGAAAACCCGGCCGGCTCGCGTATCCTCATGCGTGAACTCATCCCACAGGATGTGAGTGAATGCGCCGAATAGAATCGCTCCGGACGCCGTAAACCAGGTCTTGATGTGCACCAGCGACGCCGCCGGGTGCGAGCCGCGCAATCGCAGGTACGGACCATCGGGTAGAGCCTCGAGCAATGCGGGCTTGATGAGCAGCTGCGTGAGCCAGTAGGCAACCAGACCCACTGGCAGGCAGAAGGTAAACAGTGCCATCAAGCTGTGGGTTTCGACACGCGCGGGATCGCGCGGCAACAGCAGGCCAAAATCAGGCACCATGCTGCCGATGACCGCGGCGGAGAAAACGTGCGCACGCGACAGCAGCTGGTAGCCGGGCATGACTGCCGCGACGTGAGAGACAGTGTAGGGCACGGTTCAGCCGCCCCAGTCGCGAACGTGCGCAT
>DATMRM010000255.1:0-20006 GCA_035566155.1 Steroidobacteraceae bacterium
TTTATCTGTATCTGGATCAGTTCACCGGCCAGCGCCGGCACGCGCGTGCGAAGCAGGCGATTGCAGACGGCGGGAAGGCCATCCCGCAAGGGGCCGCCTCATGAAAGTACTGCTGGTGGAAGACAACGAGCGCGTGACGCAGTTCGTCGTCAAAGGACTGCAGGAGGCGGGGCACACCGCAGACCATGCCGCCAACGGGCGAGATGGCATGTTTCTGGCCGCCAGCGAGCCGTATGACGTCATCGTGATGGACCGTATGCTGCCCGGCGATATCGACGGACTGGCCATCATCGAAGCGCTGCGCAAATCCGGTAAACGCACGCCGATCCTGATTTTGAGCGCACTGGCCGAGGTGGATGAGCGCATCAAGGGTCTGCGCGCCGGCGGCGATGACTATCTCACCAAGCCCTTTGCGTTCGGCGAACTGCTGGCGCGGCTGGATGCATTGACCCGGCGGGCGCAGGGTGAGAACGCCCAGACGCGTCTGGAAGTCGCGGATCTGCGAGTGGATCTGCTGACGCGCAAAGTGACACGCGGCAATCGGGGGATTACGCTGCAGCCGCGCGAGTTCAAGCTGCTCGAGTACCTGATGCGGCATGCCGACCAGGTGGTCACACGCACCATGCTGCTGGAGAATGTCTGGGACTATCATTTCGATCCGCAGACCAATGTGGTCGATGTGCACATCAGCAAGCTGCGCCAGAAGATCGATGCCGACTTCGAACGACCGCTGCTGCGCACCGTACGCAATGCGGGGTATTCGCTGACCTCGCACGACTGAGCAGGAGGGCTGATGCGCTTCCCCCGTTCCTCTGCACTGACGCTGGCCGCCGGCTACATCGCTCTGGGATTGGCCGCGCTGGCGCTGTTCGCCGCGCCGCTATGGTACGCATGGCGTGTCACGATCCAGGACGGACGCTACGAGATTCTGCAGTCCGATGCGCTGCGTCTCACCGATGTGTTCCGCCGCGAGGGCGCTGCGGGCCTGGTCGGCTACATCGACAACCGCGTTGGCATGCAGATCGCGGGTGAGCGCCTGCTGCTGCTGACCGACGCGGCGATGAAGCCAATGGCAGGCAACATGGCGGCGTGGCCGCAAAACGTGCCACCGACGCCCGGCCCCTACATCGTCAAGCTGCCGATGAGCGGTCATCTGGAAGATGTCGCGCTGGTGCACTCGACTCTTGCCGGCGGCTACCACTTGCTGGTCGGACGCGATATCGCACGCTATGTGCCGTTGCAGAAGCGTTTCTGGTACGCGCTGGCGAGCGCGGTGGGCATCCTGTCGGTGGTCGGAACATTGGGCGGCATCCTGATCCGGCGAGCATTGATGACGCGCATCCACGGCATCCGGCAGACCGTGTCGGCGATTATTCAAGGTGACCTGAGTCATCGACTGCAGACACAGCGCAGCGGCGACGAACTCAATACCCTGTCGCAGACGATCAACGGCATGCTCGATCAGATCGAGCAGCTCGTTCAGGGCGTACGCAACGTATCAAACTCGATCGCGCACGATCTGCGCACGCCGCTGGCCGAGCTGCGCTCTCGCCTGGAGGAACTGGCGCTCACCAGGCCGGATAGCACTCACACCTTTGCGCAGATCGATGCCGCGGTCGCGGATGTCGATCGAGTCATCGGCATCTTCAATGCGTTGCTGCGATTGGCCGAGATCGACAGTGGGCTGCGCCGCTCCGGTTTCGTGCCGGTGGACCTGGGCGAGATTGCATCCGCCGCGGTTGACTTCTACCAGCCCGCCGCCGAGTTGCGCAACGCCCGTCTGGTGCTGGAAAGCTCCGGCTCTGCGCCGGTGCGCGGCGATCCGGTGCTGCTCGCGCAGGCGCTCGGCAATCTCATCGACAACTCGCTCAAATACGCGCCCGAGCACAGCACGATCACGGTCGCTGTGGGCAAGGTGGCGAATCAGGGTGTCGAGATCGTCGTGGCGGATCGCGGCCCGGGCATTCCCGACGCGGAAAAACCGAAGGCGATCGAGCGCTTCTACCGGGGCGATGTCAGTCGTGGCACGCCGGGCGTGGGCCTGGGACTGAGTCTGGTCGATGCCGTGGCGCGGCTGCACGGGAGCGAACTGAAGCTGGAAGACAATCAGCCGGGGTTGCGGGCGCGCATGCTGCTGAGTCAGGATAACGCCAAGCTCGTGCGGCCGACGCGCACGGCGAACGAAGAAGAGGAGAAATATCACCATGAGCCTGTCTATCCATGATGCCGCCGTTCCGCTGACCATCCGCGCAATGCGCGCCCTGTCCGGGGTGCTCGACAAAGCTCGTGCGCACGCGGAGGCCGAGAAGTGGGATCAGTCCGTATTGCTGTCCATGCGGCTCTATCCGGATATGTTTCCGTTGAGCCGTCAGGTTCAGGTCGTATCCGACCAGTGCAAAGGTCTGATCGCGCGTTTGGCAGCGATCGATCCGCCGAAGTACGCCGATACCGAGGCCACGTTTGCGGAGCTCAAGGAGCGTCTGGACAAGACCATTGAGTTCGTCAAGGGCGTGGATGCGAAGAAGTTCCAGGGTGCCGACGAGCGTGCGATCGAGCTGAAATTTCCCAACAACACGCTGAACTTCAACAATGGCTGGGAATACTTTCTCGCGTTTTCGGTGCCGAATATCTATTTCCACTGCTCGATGGCGTACGGCATCCTGCGCAACTGCGGCGTCAAGATCGGCAAGCCGGATTTCATGGGAAGGATTTCATGACGACAAGCTCGAAATCGCGTTAAGATTGCGGCGCCCCAACTTGTGGGCGCTTGTAAATTTCCCAGGATCGCGAAATGAAGCTCACGGTTGCCGTTCTGGCCTTGCTCAGCGTCTGCCTGTCCGCTGCCCCGGTCATGGCTTTGGCTACCGAGAGCGGCGCTTCGAACAGCGGCTACCAGGCGACCCACCATCGCCATCACCACCACCATCGCCGCCATCACAAGATGGACGACACTCGCAGCGGCGGGACGCAGAACCCCGCGATCGTCTGATCGATCCTTTTACGCTTAAGACTTGGCCTCGAGCTTTGCCTTAAGCGAGATATCAGCCTTTAACAGACGCGACACCGGGCAGTTGGCCTTGGCGTCGGCGGCGATTTGTTCGAATTTCTCCGCCGTGATACCAGGCACCCAGGCCTCGTTTTCCAGCGCTACGGCGGTGATGGTGAAGTTGCCGTTGACCAGCTCAAGCGAAACGGTGGCCTGAGTTGCCAGTCGTTTCGGCGTGAACCCGGCCTTACCCAGGCTCGCACTCAATGCCATCGTGAAGCAGCCGGCGTGCGCTGCGGCAATGAGTTCCTCGGGATTCGTACCCGGCGCTGCCTCAAAGCGGGTCGCGAAGCTGTAAGGGGTTTCCTTGAGCACGCCGCTGTGTGTCGCCAGCGCCCCGTGCCCGGTCTTCAGATCGCCGGACCAGATGGCCGATGCGGATCGCTTCATGGAAATACTCCTTGAGTGGCTGGTCCGACGCGTGTGTCGTGCGCCGACTGTACTGCTAGAGTTGCGCAAACGCCAAGGATGATCCGCCGATGGATGAACCGCAGTGGCTGCTCTGGGCGCGCGAGCTGCAGGCGATCGCGCAGACTGGTCTGACCTTCTCAAAGGACAATTACGACCTCGACCGCTACCGCCGCCTGCGTGCGATTGCCGTCGAGATGCTGGCAGTGGGATCCAACAGTTCGATCGAGCACATACAGGGATTGTTCGATCAGGATCTGGGCTACCCGACGCCGAAAGTGGATGTGCGGGCCGCGGTGTTTCGCGACGACCGAATCTTGATGGTGCGCGAAATCAGTGACGGGCGTTGGACCCTGCCGGGCGGATGGGCCGACGTCAATCAGTCGCCCCGGGAGTGCGTCGAGCGCGAGGTCAGGGAGGAGTCCGGCTTCGAGGCACATGCGGTGAAACTGGCCGCGGTATACGACCGGCGCCTGAGCAATCCGTCCGCCCATCCGTACTCGATCTACAAACTATTCTTCATCTGCGAGCTGATAGGCGGTGCGGCCAGCCCGAGCATCGAGACCAGCGCAGTGGAGTTCTTTGCGCGCGATCAGCTACCCGAGCTGTCACTCGGCCGCACCAGCCCGATACAGGTCGAGCGCATGTACGAGCACCGGACTGATCCGGAGCGGCCCACGGATTTCGACTAGGAGCCACCCCATGAAGAAGAATTGGCTGACTGTGATCCTCGTAGCCTTCACCAGCATCCCTGTGTGGTCGGCGCAGGAGCCGCTGTATCTGCTGCCGTCGGATGCCGACATGCTGCGCCTGCTGGCTCCGCCTCCGGCGGTTGACTCGCAGGCGCAGCGTGACGACCTGAAAGCGGTACTCGAGGCGCAGCGTGAGGCGCGTGCACACAATACCACTGAGCACGCGATCGAGGACTCGCAGCTGAGCTGCGGGCGCGTAGGGGATGCCCTCGGTGACACCGGCGTGACCAGTCGCGTGCCACAGGTGTTCGAATTTCTAACGGAAGCCGGCCTTGAGGCCGCCGGGCTGACCAGTCCACCGAAGACCTTCTGGAAGCGGGCCCGACCGTTCGCCTTCAGCACGGATGTTGAAGCACTGGGCGACATGGCGAAGGGTAAGGCTCCGGCCACGCAAGTACCAGGATTCAGCAGCGCGGCCATGAGTGGGGCCGATCCCGCGCACATGTCCTATCCGAGCGGGCATTCCACATTTGGTACCGTATGCGCCATTCTGCTCGCCGAGATGGTCCCTGAGAAACGGGCCGAGCTGTTTGCTCGCGGCCTAGACTATGCGCATTCAAGGATGGTGCTTGGCGCTCACTTCCCAACGGATCTGGAGGGCGGACGCCTCACAGGTACGGTCGCGGTGGACCTGCTGATGCACAACCCAAGATTCCAGCACGATTTTGTCAACGAACGCGCGAGCCTGCGCTCCGCGTTAGGGCTATCGACTGAGCCTTCGAACTAGAAGGGGTTCAAGCGGCGCGTACCAGGCCGCGCGCGCGATGAAGTTCCGGTACCGACGCGTTGACGTCTGTCCAGCTCCAGAGCTCCAGTTCGCCGCTGCGGTGCTCGACCAGTGCCGAGCAACTGTCGACCCAGTCGCCGTCGTTGCAGTAGAGAACGCCGTCGATATCCACCATTTCGGGTCGGTGTATATGCCCGCAGACGATGCCGTCCAAGCCGCGGCGGCGTGCGGCGTGAGCGGCCGCCTGCTCGAAATTGTGAACGTACTTCATCGCATTGCCGACACGGCTCTTGAGGTAACCGGCCAGTGACCAGTACCCGAGACCGAAGCGGTGCCGCCACGCGTTGACGGTGCGGTTCAGCCTCAGGATGAGGTCGTACAACCCGGAGCCGAGCGAGGCGAGCCAGCGGCTGCATTTCACAGCTCCATCGAACTCATCGCCGTGCATGACCAACAAGCGGCGTCCATCTGCGGTTTCGTGCACGAATTCAGGCTGCACTTCCAGATTGCCGAAGGCCATGCCGCACACATTCCGGAACTGCTCGTCGTGATTGCCCGGGACGAAAATGACGCGGGTGCCGTGCTTGGTCTTGCCGAGAATCGTGCGCAGTACGTCGCTGTGTGACTGTGGCCAGTAGAAACTGCGCTTCAGACTCCACACATCGATGATGTCGCCCACCAGAACGAGCTGATCGGTCTGTACCCGACGCAGAAAATCCAGGACCAGATCTGCCCGGCAGTCGCGCGAGCCCAGATGAACGTCAGAAATGAAAATCGTGCGTACGTGCAAAGTCGGTCGAGGGCCAGAGTTCATTCACGCCTCTGAAAGGGCCTACAGCCGGCCCATAGTCTTGTGCTGCGGGATGACAATCCCATGGCAAGCCAGTGACATAGCGATGAATATTGATGTCGCGTGAGACAAATTCCGCGGAAGCGGCTGAGCCATAGCAAGTGCTTGAGTCTCTGGGTGCAACGCAAGGTCACTTTCGAATGGCGTGTGAGTTCTCGAAAGGTCCAGTCAGACCAGGCAGGCGCTGCACCACTGCGATGCAAACGCGGCGTCCGCAGTCACCAAATGAGTGCGACACTCCCCATCGCCTGGCGCTCGTGCGGCGTTAGACCTTCAATGGCTGGCACAGAACGGGAAAGTTATGAGCTTATCCGCGTTAAGAAATTGTTAAGAATTCCGGCGCATCTCTCGTTCCTTTGCTCGCTCCGCGGGCCCGTCTCCGCGATGTAGCACCCATGTTTCGGCCGGTTGGCATGTCGCATGCAAATCGCTCGCGGGCGCGAGACGGGGACAGCTGCTGTGGCTGACGTTCTCGACAACACTAAAGGGAGTTTCAAATGGGGATCGATCGAAAGTTACCAGTCGTCTCACTGGCTCTGCTGGCCGTTGGCGGCGTTGCCTTCGCGGATGATGCGCCGCCGGCGCCGAAATATACGGGGCCGAGCATTGCCGACATTATCCAAGGGTCGGGACTGACGGCTACGGGCTATGTCAGTGGCACGTATTCTTTCCAGAGCTACTCGGCTTCCGGCGAGGCGGCGCCGAAGGACACCAACAGCTTCATTCTGCAGCAAGCGGCGTTCACGCTCGCCGACCAACCCACGGCCGGCTTCGGCGCACTGGTGAATGTCATCGCTGGCCAGAACATCTATACCCCGAACTACGGTGTGGCAGGAGCTTCCAACAAAGCGACCGAGTTCCAGCTCGCGCAGGCCTATGTCCAATACATCGGCGGCCCGGTGACCGTGATTGCCGGAAAGTTCGTGACACTGGCGGGCGCTGAAGTCCTCGCCTCCGTCGGCAACACCAACATCACTCGCTCGCTGCTGTATTCATTCGAACCGGTCACGCATACCGGTGTGCGCCTGACGTACGCACTGAACGATCAGATCAACCTGATCGTCGGTGCCAACAATGGCTGGATCTACAGCGATGAGGTCTCGGCCGGCACCGGCAAGACCCTCGAAGCGGGCGTGGCGTGGACTCCCTCGAAGACGTTTACCTGGTCATTGCAGGGCTACACCGGTGAGGACACCAACTTTGTCGGTACCACCAGTCATCACTCGCTGATCGACACGGCGGCCACCTGGAATGTGAACTCGGCGCTGAGCCTCGTCGGCAGCGTTGACTGGGGACAGGTCGATCGTCATCCGTTCGGCCTGGCGGCTGGCACCCCGGGTAGTGCCGATTGGTACGGCGTTGCCGGCTACATCAACTATGCTCTGAGCGATACCTGGCGGGTATCCGGGCGCGCTGAATACTTCGACGACCGCAAGGGCTATTTGACGAGTGTCGGTCCGGACGTCGGCAACCGGTTGTACGAAGGCACGCTGGATTTTGGCTATGCTCCGGTCAAGAGCGTCGAACTGCGACTGGAAGCTCGCTACGACCAGTACAATACGAGTACCACCGACGTGAAGGTCAAGGTCACACAGGGTTGGCTTGAAGCTCTCTATAAATTCTGAGCGATGCGTACGCTCCATCATCAGGCCGGTCAGGAGACCCAATGAGTTCGAGTGATGTGCTGAAACTGGTCAAAGACAAAGAGGTGAAGTGGGCCGACCTGCGCTTCACCGACACGCGTGGGAAGGAGCAACACGTCAGCATCCCCGCCCGCTACATCACGAATGATTTCTTCGTCGAAGGCAAGATGTTCGACGGCTCGTCGATCGCCGGTTGGAAGGGCATCAATGAGTCCGACATGATCCTGCTGCCGGACGCCGATACGGCGGTGATTGACCCCTTCTTCGAGGAGGCCACGGTCAATATTCGCTGCGACATCATCGAGCCGGCGACCATGCAGGGTTATGAGCGCGATCCGCGTTCCCTCGCGAAGCGCGCGGAAGGCTACCTGAAATCAACCGGCATTGCCGATAGCGCGCTGTTCGGGCCGGAGAACGAATTTTTCATTTTTGACAGCGTCCGCTGGGGCGCGGATCTTCGCAGCGCGTTCTACGAGATCGACTCTGTGCAGGGCGCCTGGAACTCGGACAAGCAATATGACGAGGGCAACAAGGGCCATCGTCCGGGCGTCAAGGGCGGCTACTTTCCGGTACCTCCCGTCGACGCCTTTCAGGACATCCGCTCGGCGATGTGTCGCGCGTGCGAAGAGATGGGTCTGACGGTGGAAGTGCATCACCACGAAGTCGCAACCGCCGGCCAGAGCGAAATCGGTATCGGTGCCAACACGCTGGTGAAGAAAGCCGATGAGGTGCAGATCCTCAAGTACTGCCTGCACAACGTCGGCGCAAACTTTGGCAAGACCGTGACCTTCATGCCCAAGCCCCTGGTGGGCGATAACGGCAGTGGCATGCACGTGCATCAGTCGCTGTCGAAAGAGGGCAAGAACATTTTTGCCGGCGACAAGTACGCGGGTCTGTCCGATACCTGCCTGTACTACATCGGCGGCATCATCAAGCACGCGCGCGCGATCAACGCGATCACCAATTCGACCACCAACAGCTACAAGCGCCTGGTGCCCGGGTTCGAGGCGCCGGTGATGCTGGCCTATTCAGCCCGCAATCGCTCCGCCTCGATCCGCGTGCCGTGGGTGTCGAGCCCGAAAGCGCGTCGCATCGAAGTGCGTTTCCCGGATTCGACCGCCAATCCGTACTTCGCGTTCGCTGCCATGATGATGGCGGGCCTCGACGGCATTCAGAACAAGATTCATCCGGGCGATCCGGCCGACAAGGATCTGTATGACCTGGAGCCGGAAGAGGCGAGACACATCCCGACCGTGTGTCACTCGCTCGATATGGCGCTCGAGTATCTGGACAAGGACCGTGAATTCCTCAAGCGCGGCGGCGTATTCACCGATGACGTCATCGATGCCTATATCGCCTTGAAAATGCAGGAAGTGACGCGTCTTCGGATGACCACTCACCCGGTCGAATTTGACATGTATTACAGCGTCTGAGGTAAACGCCAAGCGTGGCCCCCACCCGATTTTGTATGCCGGGCCCTCCGGGGGCTATGCTTGGCTTTCATGCGGCGCCTAATCACATGCGGCCTGGCGGTGCTGACCGTGCTCGTTTTGAGCGGGGGCGGCGCGCTGGCCACCACGCTCTATCGCTGGGTGGACGCGCAGGGGGTGGTGCACTATTCCGATACGCCGCAACCGGGCGCTCAGAAAGTGCAGGTGCAGGACGCGCAGACGTACAAGGCGCTGCCGGCGCCCAGGATCGCAACTCCGGACTCGGGTGGCTCGCCTGCCGACGATTCCCAGGGTCGGGAATCCGCAGCGCGCGCATACCAGTGCAGCATCACGGCACCGATGCCGGATCAGTCCTTTTTCAGTCCGGAGTCGGTATCGATTTCGGTCAACGTCGTACCGTCGCTCAGTCGCGGGGACAAACTGCAGGTCACGCTGGACGGCAATGCGCTGCCGATGTCCCGCCGCGGCGGGACCGAAGTTCAGGCGCCGGACCGCGGTGCTCATACCATCAACGCAACGGTACTATCCGCCGACGGCAAGACAGCGTGCACCGCAGAGCCGGTCACCTTCAATGTCGAGCGGCCGTCGCTGCTGTCGCCGCAGTCACCCGCTCACCACTAGCGCGCGCTGGCGCGCGGGTGCGCGCTGGTGTTTGAGCCGATCGCACCCTCACCGCTGTCGCATTTCGATCCGGCCGAACTGCTCGATGTCCTGTCGACCGGTGTGGTCATGCTGGATGTCCATCTGTGCGTGGTATACGCCAACGTTGGGGCACAGGACCTGCTCGCGGTCGGGCTCAACAAAGCGCGTGGACGCCCGATCGGAGAGCTGTTCAGCGAATCGCAGATCCTGGATGCCATCCTGCGACGCTCGCTCGGGCGCAATGAGACCTGCGCGGGACACGAAATTCTCCTGATACCGATGGCAGCTTCCGGGCCTCGCGATCCGGTGGTGGTCGATATCACCGTTACACCATTGGAAGGGCAGGTCACCGGAACGCACCTGCTGCTCGAGCTGGCAGACGCTCGGCAGCGTCAGCGTATTACGCGCGAGAGCGAAATGCTGTCGCGACTGGACGGCAGTCGTTTGATGATTCGGCAGCTTGCTCACGAGATCAAGAACCCGCTCGGCGGGTTGCGCGGAGCCGCCCAGCTTCTGGATCGTGAGCTGCATGATGGCGCACTGAAGGAATACACCACCATCATCATCAATGAAGCCGACCGACTGCGCTCGCTGGTGGACAGCATGCTCGGCCCTTCGCAGCCTCAACTGCTGGAGCTGGTGAATATTCATGAGCTGTGTGAGCGCGTATTCCATTTGATACGTAGCGAAGGCGCACCCGGGGTTGTCATCGATCGCGACTACGATCCGAGCCTGCCCAGCGGAAAGTTCGACCGTAACCAGATTATCCAGGCGTTATTGAACGTGGCGCGCAATGCATTGCAGGCGGTCGATTCGAACAGCGGTCACGTGACGCTGCGCACCCGCGCGCTGTCGAACATCAATATTGGCACCGCGCGGCACCGGCTGGTGGCGAATCTGCAGGTTGAGGACAACGGGCATGGCGTGCCTCCCGAACTGCATCGCAGTGTGTTCTACCCGCTGGTCACGAGCCGTCCGTCCGGCACGGGACTCGGTCTTGCCGTCGCGCAGGATTTGGTCACGCGCCACCGCGGCATCATCGAATTCGAGAGTCGTCCGGGTCATACCGTTTTCTCACTGTTACTGCCGATTGAGGGCACAGAAGAATGACTGCACAACCCCTACGCGTCTGGCTGGTGGATGACGATACGTCCATCCGTTGGGTACTCGAGCGAGCGCTGAGGAACGGTGGAATGCTGCCCAAGGCCTTCGATGCGGCAGAGCCGGCACTGGCCGCCTTGCGCAACGATACCCCCGATGTCCTGATCACCGACATACGCATGGCGGGGCAGTCGGGTATCGATCTGCTGCGCAAGGTACACGACGCGCGCCCGGAGCTCCCGGTCATCGTCATGACCGCATACTCGGATCTCGGCAGTGCCGTCTCGGCATATGAGAGCGGCGCATTCGAGTATCTGGCAAAGCCGTTCGATATCGATCAGGCGGTCGATCTGGTCAAGCGTGCCGCCGCCGCCGGCGCGCGCAGTTCGGAAAGTGTCTCGACGGTGGCGCCGCCGATTCCGGAACTGCTGGGGCGGGCACCGGCGATGCAGCAGGTCTTCCGGGCGATCGGCCGGCTGTCGCGCTCGAGCGTGAACGTCCTGGTCACCGGTGAGTCGGGCACTGGCAAGGAACTCGCGGCGCGCGCCCTGCACGAGCACAGTCCGCGGGCCAATAAGCCGTTCATCGCTCTCAATACGTCCGCCATTCCCGCAGAACTGCTGGAATCGGAACTGTTCGGCCACGAGAAAGGTGCGTTCACCGGCGCTGACAGTCTGCGTCGCGGCCGCTTCGAGCAGGCCGATGGCGGATCACTGTTCCTCGATGAGATCGGAGACATGTCCACCTCGCTGCAGACGCGGCTGTTGCGCGTGCTGGCCGAAGGCGAGTTCTACCGGGTCGGCGGTCAGACTCCGATTCGCGTGGATGTGCGCGTCATCGCTGCAACCCATCAGAATCTGGAGGATCGGGTCAAATCGGGCTTGTTCCGCGAGGACCTGTTTCATCGTCTCAACGTGATCCGCATTGAGCTGCCGCCGCTGCGGGCGCGTCCGGAAGACGTCGGCGATCTGCTTGAGCACTATATGCGTATCGCGGCCCAGGAACTGGGTGTTGAACCCAAAACCCTGACTACGGATGCGCGCGAGAAACTCAGTGTCTATCCATGGCCAGGCAATGTCCGCGAACTGGTCAACTTGTGCCGACGCTTCACCGTGCTCGCGCCTGGCAATGAAATCCGGTCGGAGGATCTGCCTTCGGAGGTGACCGGCGCAGCCTCGAATGTGCCGGCCGAGCAGGACTGGACCAGCGCGCTGGCGCTGTGGGCGGACCGACAGTCATTGTCACCGCCGCGGCCGTTGTTGGACGACGCACTGCCGGCATTCGAGCGGACATTGATCCGCGTGGCGCTGCGTCACACCCAGGGGCATCGGCAGGAAGCCGCCAAGCTGCTGGGCTGGGGCCGAAACACACTGACGCGCAAGCTCAAGGAATTGAGCATGGATGACATCGACGATCAGGACTGAACCGCAGTGAGATCTGCCGGGCGCATTGTTATATTGCGCGCCGATGGCTGACTGGTCACAACTCGCGCGTCAGACGCTGCTGAACAACAGCGCCACCGCTTGGATCTTTGGCGCTCTGGCGTTCGTCCTGACGTTCGCACTGTTCCCATTGCTGCGCGGCCTGCTGCGTGCGCAGCGGCGCCGCCACGTCAACCGCGAGCCACCGGTGGCGATCGCGCTGCTCACGGACCTGGTGGAGCACACCAGCCGTTTTGTCCTGTGGATCTGGGCACTGTACGTGGCCGAGAAGATCCTGACGTTGCCGAAGAACCTCGATCGCGTGTTCGACGTTGCGATCGTGGTCGGTATCTGGATGCAGATCGGCATCTGGACGGCGGCGGCGGCGCGCTTCGGCTTGCAGCGACAGCAGGCGCGCACCGGCGATCCGCGGCTGACCAGCACGATGGACATTCTGTTGTTCGTGCTGCGGCTCATCATCTGGGCCGTCGTCGCGCTGCTGGCACTGGAGAACCTTGGCATCAACGTCGGGCCGCTGGTGGCGGGCCTTGGTGTCGGCGGTATCGCGATTGCGTTGGCGGTGCAGACGGTCCTGAGCGATTTGTTCGCATCGCTGTCGATCGCGCTGGATAAACCGTTCGTCATCGGTGACTCGCTGCGGATCGACAACCTCGAAGGCACCGTCGAGCAGATCGGCATCAAGAGCACGCGGCTGCGGAGCGTCAGCGGCGAGCAGATCATTCTGGCGAACGCGGATCTGCTCAAGAGCCGGGTGCGCAATCTTGGACGCGCCAGCGAGCGGCGCGGGTTATTCATGATGTCGGTGGCATACGATACCCCGACCGCGAAACTCGAGCAGATACCGAAGCTGGTCGGTGACGCGGTCGCCAGCTATCAGGGCGCGCGCTTCGTTTACTGCCTGTTGAAGGAGCTGGGTGAATCCGGACTGCAGTTCGAAGTGTGTTTCTTCGTCGAGAACCGCCCCGGCCGCGACGTCACCTACGCGCTCGATCAGATCAACCGGCAGATTCTCGCTGGGTTCGAGCGCGTTGGCATCGGCTTCGCCCATCCGGCACGAACGCTCTGGGTGAAAGCCTCTTCCTTGTCCACCGCTGCGCCAATGGTCGCGCCCGATGCGTAGCGATCAAGGCACGTTTGGATGCACGGCACCGGTTATGCGTCGGTTGCGTTCGGCGCGTTCTCGGCAATGGGTATCGGCGGCGTGTAGCTCCTGAACACGGGCCGCCAGCGCGCCAGCGCGCCCAGGATCGGAATGTTATTCAGGCCGCGCAAGATGCCGTGCTCATCGATCCATTGCGCATACTGCACATAGACCGGATCCAGGCTCAGGTGTCGCTCTTCGGTCTTGGCGCGCAGGTAGTACACCAGGTTGAGGCTGGCCAGCAGCAGGCTATGGCGCAGCGTGTCGGTCCAATTGCCGTTGAACATGAACGGCATCGAGATCATCCACCACGACAGGTTCTTCGACAGATACGCCGGGTGCTTGGTGAAGCGATAAGGTCCGTTGGTGATGATGCCTCGATGGGTCAGATTGGAGAATCGCGCACCGAACGCAATCGTCGCCCACACGTAGATGACTACCAGCAAGAGGATCAGGCAGGCCCATGCTCCCCAGAGCGCGGTGCCGCTGACAAACCAATCCTGCCATCCTTTGCCGTTGTCATAGCTGATGTAGTGGCCGCTGATCAATGTCCAGAACGGCTCGTAACAGACCAGCGCACTGATCCAGCCCAGGGCAGTGGGCTCGGATGAGCGAATGTGGGTATCGGTTGCCTTCAGCGACATCAGATAGGTCATCGATACCAGGCTCACGTCGATGAAGTACAGCGTGAAGTACGTCCAATCAAAGATGCCTTTGAAGCTCTGCAGTCGATTGAGGTCGTAGTGCAGCAGCGCATCCAGGTTGTCGCAGAAATAGGTAAACATCAGCGGCAGGAAGAAGCCCTTGACCAGCCAACCCAGCAGGTGTTGCCAGATCACCCGGGCATCGACATCCTGCCAGTGTCCGCACAATAACCGCCCCAGCTGCCACAGGCTGTCGTGCGGTTGCGCCAGGCGGCGGTCGACCCAGTAGATGTAGAACGGCGCCGCCACCGCCCATGCCGGTAACAGTACGCGTAGCGCCTGGTAGTAGTGGCCGTAGAATGACTCGCCGTTGTGGTACTCCGGCGTGAGCCAGTAAAGCAAGGCCACGAAGCCCACACTTCCTGCGACCCCGATGCACTTGGTCAGCGTCCGGTCCAAATTTCCGGCCTCAGGCGTCGGCAATAGCGTGCGTCGCTGCACCCGCTGCCACAACAGATCGGGGATGAAGATGCCGAGCGCCGTGCAGGCCATGACGATCAGTGCCAGATAGGCGATGTTCTTGAACGGCGGCCAGAAGTTGAGCACCGCGCAGGTACCCAGCATCGTGATTGCGCCACACCAGGCCACCGCCGCGTGCGTTGCCGATTCGGGCAATATCGGGTCTGGCTTAAGGCCGGTTGGATTCTGGTCGCGCGGCATCGACGCTCCGTTGAGTCAGTAACTGCATTGTGCCACCCGGATCAGCTGCCGAGCGGCAGTGCGGTGTGATCAACCACTCTTCTCAGCACGAAACTCGAGTGCACTCCGGTCACGCCCTCGATGCGAGTGATCTGTTCGAGCAGCAGGTGTTCGAACGCCTGCATGTCCTGCGCGACCACCTTGAGCTGATAGTCAGCGTCCTGCCCGGTGATCAGCAGGCACTCCAGCACCCCGGGCAGCGAACGGACCTTCGCGTCGAAATGCGCGAAGCGCTCCGGAGTGTGGCGATCCATCTGAATGTAGACCAGCGCCGTGAGCGTCAGTCCGAGCTTCCGCGCATCCAGCACCGCACGGTAGCCCTGGATGATTCCGCTGTCTTCGAGCGCGCGCACACGACGCAGGCAGGGCGAAGGCGAGAGTCCGATCTTCTCGGCGAGCTCCAGGTTCGTGAGTCTGCCGTCTTTCTGCAGCCATTCCAGGATGCGACGATCGTAACGATCCAACGGCATTTATTTCTCGCTGCTGCGGCGGTGACAGCAATAAAATGCCATAGATATCGCAATATCAGCAATAAATATCTGCATTCGAGGGGTGGCCTGCCCTCATTTCGCAATCGCGTTGCGCGCCGCGCCGGCTACGCTGCAAAGCTGCTGTGATGACAACTGCCCGGGGTCTGCGATGCTGCGTGAGCCGCACCGAAAATACCGCCCGTTTGCACAGGTAGCGCTGACCCAGCGGCAATGGCCGGGTAGGAGCATACGTCAGGCTCCGATCTGGCTCAGTACGGATCTGCGCGATGGCAATCAGGCGTTGTTCGAACCGATGAGCCGTGAACGCAAGGTGCGGCCATCGATCTGCCGGTCAGCCTGCAATCCTATGAGGAGCGGGCGATTGGCTCGGGCGCCGCGGCGCGCGCCGCCGCCTATATCGAGTTGAGCTGCGCCGATGTCACCGCAGGCCGCTTTGGCGTCGCGATCCACGCCAACATCGTCACCGCGTCCCTACTGGCGCTGTTCAGCGGACTGAATCGGCTGCTGCGAGCCATGGACGAGCGCACGCGACAGGCATCATTGCTGCAGCTACGGCGTCAGTCATCGCAGCGGCCTCGATTGCGTACCGCCTGAAGCAAAGTAGATGGCGCAAATCGCGCAGGCCGCGAACAGTTCATCGATCGGCACGCGAAAGCGCGCTTCGGTCACACCGTGGGTCTGCATCGCCAGCACCAGGAAAGTGCCCAGAGCACAGACCGGCAGCAGCCATGCGGTGCCCCGGAACCAGCCCCGGGCGACCGCCAACAGCAAGAACAGCAGCACCGGCGGCCACATCCAGCGCGCCCACAGCGTTGCCTCGCCAATGTACGTGCCCGCGTCGTTGTTCGGCCACTCCTGACCTAACAGCAGATATTGAAAGTCCTCCCAGCGCTGGCGCCACGCGGGGAATTGACGCTGCCGGCGGATACGTGTTTGCTCGCGCTTCCAGTCGGCCGTGCCGTGAACGGTGTCAATCGTGATCGACGCGGTCCCCCGTCGTTCGGTCAGCCACGGCGAAAACGGCCAGTAGGTCGGGTTGTAGAAGCTGGGGGCTCCGAACTGGTAGATGCCCAGCGGTCCATAGTCGACGCGGATATCGTGCTCGCCGCTATCGTGATAAATCGAATTGAAATAGAGATTTCCGAAGGGCGCGAAGAAATGCAGATTGGTCTGCGCATGCAGGCCTGCCGGTACCACCACGACGGCAGCAATCACCGCCGAGAGCGTCAATTTCAGCAGCCGCTGCGACTGCAGGAGCCACAGCGCCGCCATCGATCCGCACGCCATCGGCAGCGCAACGGTGCGCGTCATCGCCGCGCAGGTCCAGGCTAGCGTCGCCAGCGCGTAGGCCCCCGGCGAGCCCTTGCGGTGCGAGCGCAGCGTCAGCCAAAAGCAAAATCCAAGCAGCGTCATCAGCAGTGTCTCATTCATGAAGTAGGCATACATGCTGAAGGTTTCGGGCAGCAGCGCGATGAGCAGCGCCCCTGCCAGCGCCCATGGCCGCGGCAGCAGCTCGCGCAAGGCCCGATACCAGCCGTACGGCATCGCCGCGCACAGCAATCCGCACGCCAGCGCAACGCCAGGCGCATGGTCGTTGCTGATCCATCGCACCGCGAACAGCCAGGCCTGATAGAGATAGGGATCGTTGCTGCCTAAGATGTTCGGATGCAGGAACAGGCGGGCGTTGTCCCAGTGGCGCTGCGGATCGGAGTACAGGTGAGTGAGCGGCGAGTCAAAGAACGGGAACAGCAGCCGAGCCACCAGTGTCAGCCCGAACAGCCACTTCACTCGGCGCGCTCTTCCGGCAAGAAGATCCACAGCAACAAATAGACGACCAGTCCCGCGCCGAAATAGACGAAAGTCAGAATGAAGATGATGCGCCAGGCCCAGGCGGGCAGGTCGGTCTGCTTGCCGAGGCCGCCGCAGACTCCACCCAGCATGCGATCGGTACGAGAGCGCGCCAGCTGATACAGCAGCGCACTGTTAGAACCCGTTCGTGCCGTGGCCTCATCCAGCGCCTGCTGTTTGGCACGCACGAATTCCTGCTCGCTGATCGTGCCGCGATCGCGCAGCATTTGCAGCTTTTCCAACTCTTCCGCGATGCTCATGGCTACCTCCGGCAGGAGTTAGCAGAATGCCTTGAGGTCGCGCACGGCGCCGTGCAGCGTCCCGCACAACTGCGCAACCCCGCCCAATCCGTGCGCTGCCAGATAGCGCGCGATCCCAGCGTTGATGCTCTGGCAGACCAGCGGATCGTAGAACAAAGCCGTGCCCACGCCGACCGTGCTGGCGCCGGCGATGATGAATTCGATCGCATCGCTGGCGGTGGTGATTCCGCCCTGGCCGATGATCGGGATGCGTCCGGGGCCTGCGACCTCGTAAACCTCTCTGACCTTCAACAATGCAATCGGTTTGATGGCCGGCCCCGACAGACCGCCCTGGGTGTTGCCGAGAAACGCTCGACTAGTGTCGATGTCGATGGCCATGCCGGTCACGGTATTGATGACCGCGAAGGCATCGGTGCCCGCGTCGATGCACAGGCGCGCATTGGTGCGAATGTCGGTCTGATTGGGGGATAACTTCGTGATCAGGGGCTTGTCGGTAACGCGCCGACAGGCTTCGACCACACGCGCCGACATCTCCGGCACGTTGCCGAACTGCACTCCACCCTCCTTGATGTTGGGGCAGGAAATATTGATCTCGATCGCATCGATAGGGGAGTCGTCGAAGCGACGTGTGACCTCCACGTATTCCTCGATCGTCGAGCCGCAAACATTGGCAATGAAGCGCGTCTCGCTGAAGTCAAGCCGTGGCAGGATCTCACGCACCACGTGATCGACGCCGGGGTTTTGCAGACCGATCGCATTGAGCATGCCGCCGGGCGTCTCATAGACACGGTGCGCAGAGTTCCCGAGCCGCGGTGCACCGGTGGTGCCCTTCAGCACCACGGCGCCGACGTCGCGATTGCTGAACCCCTCGACCCGGGTGTACTCCTCGCCGAAGCCGACGCATCCTGACAGCAGCACGATGGGGGAGGCGAACTCGAGGCCGCAGAATTGGACCGCCAGTGAGGACTCGGGTCCGGATGGTTTCGCCGCTACGTCCATGGGCATAGATTATCGCGCATACATAGGGTCGACGCCGTGTTTCATGTCATTCTCTACGAGCCGGAGATACCACCGAATACCGGCAATATCATCCGTTTGTGTGCCAATACCGGGGCCAGTCTGCATCTGGTCGGGCCGCTGGGGTTCGACCTGGAGCGCCGGTCGGTCAGACGTGCCGGTCTCGACTACGACGAGCTGGCCAGTGTCAGCCGTCATCGCAATCTCGCGCAGTGCCTGAAGAGGCTGCCCGATGCCCGGCTGTTCGCCGTCGAAACCGGAAGTCACACCCGCTATGCCGATCGCAGCTATCGGCCGGGGGACGCTTTCCTGTTCGGCCCTGAAACCCGCGGGCTGCCAACCGAGGTGCTGGCGTCGCTTTCAGCTGAGTTTCGCATCACCATTCCCATGCGCCCCGGCAATCGCAGTCTCAATCTCGGGAACGCCGTGGCGGTGGTGCTGTATGAGGCCTGGCGGCAGAACGGCTATCGCTCGCCAACCACCAGCGTAAAACTCTGCAGATAGTGAAAATCCGGGCGACGCAGCGCGAAGGCGGGATCGGCCGGATCGCACAAGCGGCACAGCTCAGCGTAATCGCAGGCTTCCAGGTACGGGCGCAAGCGCTCTCCCCAGGTGTCCCTGAAAATCGCCTCGGTGAGGTAGATCTCATCGACAGCGTGCAACGGCGAAATGCGCTCGATCATGAACGTGCGCGACCAGACATTGCGCAGCTTCGCCTGGCGCAGCACGCCAAGCAGCGCGCGCACCGCCGTGAGCTCGCGCTCGGACACGCCATAGCGCTCGCGGTAATACTGCCGGACGGCATCGTTGACGATGCGCTCGAGCCTCGCATCCCAGGCGAAGAACATTTCCGGCAGCAGTGAGCTTTGCCCCAAGGCGATGCGCCCGCTGTTGCGCAGCAGTGTGCCCCATTGCCTGATGGCTTCCACCGGCTCACGCAGATGATTGAGCGTGTTGACACACCACACCAGGTCGAAATGCGCCGCGCGCAGCGGCAGCCTCAGCGCGTCTGCTTGAGCGATGAGAATGTCGGCCGGCGAATGGCGGCGCGCGGCCTGCAGGTGGGCGGCGGCCAGATCCACGCCGACGACGCGACCACCGGGCTGCAGCGCGGCCTGCAACCATCCGAGCGTTTCGCCCGTGCCGCAGCCGACATCAACCGCGTGCATGCCCGGCCGCAGTTGCAGACTTGCAATGGCCTGCCGCAACTCGGGTTGCGCGCAGGCATTGAACAGGCTGAGTTTGCGACTGTAATCGCGGCCCGCGGAATCGCCGAGCAGTCCCTTGGCAGTCACCGCGACAGCTCCTAATCGAACTCCGGCTTGATTGGCCTCAGCATCAGACCGCGCACTACCTGTTCGACCGCGAGCTGTTCATAGAGCACGCCATACAGGCCTTCGGCGATCGGCATGACGACGCCCTCGCGGGTGGCGACGACGCGTAGCGCGCGGGCGGCCTGATAGCCTTCAACCACCTGTCCGATCTCTTCGAGTGCCGCATCGACGCTGGCACCGCGGGCCAGTGCAAGGCCGAACCGCCGGTTGCGCGAATGATCGTCAGTGCACGTCAGCACCAGATCGCCGAGCCCCGCCAGTCCCATGAAAGTCTCGCGGCGCGCGCCGAGCGCGACACCGAGTCGCGTCATCTCCGTCAGGCCGCGAGTGATCAGAGCAATTCGTGTGTTGGCACCGAACCCGAGGCCGTCGGACAGGCCGGCTCCGATGGCCAGCACATTCTTGACAGCACCGCCGACCTCGACGCCGGTGATATCGGTGGAGGTGTAA
>DATMRM010000256.1:0-9816 GCA_035566155.1 Steroidobacteraceae bacterium
GCAGACGATCATGGCACGGCTGAATCAATCCGCGGCCACCATCAGCGGCATCAAGCTGTTCCTGCAGCCGGTGCAGGACCTGACGATCGACTCCACGGTCGGACGATCGGCGTACCAGTTCATCCTCGAGGCCGCCAGCGCCACGACGCTGCGTCCCTGGGTGCCAAAGCTATTGGATCGCCTGCAGCACGCGCCGCAGCTCAGCAACGTGTCCACCAACTTCGTCGACGCCGGTCTGACCGTGCAGATCGACATCGATCGTGATACCGCAGCACGCTTTGGCGTGACCGCGGCGACGATCGACAACGCTCTGTACGACGCGTTCGGTCAACGCATCATCTCCACGATCTATACGCAGTCGAACGAGTATCGGGTGATCATGGAGGGTGATCCGAAACTGCAGACCTCGATCGATTCACTGAACGACATCTACGTACCGTCCGGCACCTCATCGAGCAATGGTCAGGTACCGCTGGGATCGATCGCGCACATCAGCGTGCGTTCGGCACCGCTGGAGATCGATCATCTCGGACAGTTTCCGGCAGCGATGTTCTCGTTCGACGTCGATCCATCGGCCTCACTGGAGAATGCCGTCGACGCCATCCGCCAGGCAGAGAAGGACGTCGGGCTTCCAGCCGGCATCACGACGACCTTCGAGGGCGCCGCGCTGGCATTCCAGTCCTCTTTGCGCAACGAGATCCTGCTGATCCTGGCCGCCATCGTGACGGTCTACATCGTGCTCGGCGTGCTATATGAGAGTTACATTCATCCGCTCACCATTCTGTCGACGCTGCCGTCGGCCGGTATCGGAGCGCTGCTCGGATTGATGATCGCGCGGCTCGACCTGAACATCATTTCGATCATCGGCATCATCCTGCTGATCGGCATCGTCAAGAAGAATGCGATCATGATGATCGACTTCGCGCTCACGGCGGAGCGTGACGGTGGCAAGAGCCCACAGGAAGCGATTCACGAGGCCGCGTTGCTGCGCTTGCGGCCCATTCTGATGACCACCGTGGCGGCACTGTTCGCTGCCTTGCCGCTGATGCTGGGCCGAGGCACCGGTTCGGAGCTGCGCGCACCGCTGGGTATCTCCATCGTGGGCGGGCTGCTGGTCAGTCAGCTGCTGACGCTGTTCACTACGCCGGTCATCTATCTGTTCTTCGACCGGCTGGCAACCCGTGTGCGCGGTGAGAAGCCCCGCAGCTATCCGGCGGCGCTGGATCCTGAGCCGCAGTCGTGAGTATCGCGACACCTTTCATCCGCCGACCGGTGGCCACGACGCTGCTGACGATCGGCCTGGCACTGTCCGGCGGACTGGCATTCTTCCTGCTGCCGGTCTCACCGATGCCAAACGTCGATATGCCGACGATCGTCGTCTCGGCCTCGCTCCCGGGCGCGAGCCCGGAGACCGTCGCGACCAGTGTCACAACGCCGCTGGAACGGCACTTGGGCACGATCGCCGGGGTCACCGAAATGACTTCGCAGAGTGCCGTGGGCAGTTCCCGGGTGGTACTGCAATTCGAGTTGTCGCGCGACATCGACGGCGCCGCACGTGACGTCGAGGCGGCCATTCAGGCCGCGCGCATCGATCTGCCGAGTTCACTGCGCAGCAATCCCGGCTATCGCAAGCTCAATCCTTCCGATGCGCCGGTGATGATCCTGGCGCTGACCTCCGACACGCTCACCGCCGGGCAGATCTACGATTCCGCATCCACGATCCTGCAGCAGAAGCTATTGCAGGTGGACGGGATCGGCGATGTGACCATCGGCGGCAGCTCGCTGCCCGCGGTGCGCATCGAACTCAATCCGCGCGCGCTGTTCCGCTATGGCATCGGCCTCGAGGACGTGCGCGCCGCACTGTCCGCCGCCAACGCCAACAGCCCCAAGGGAGCGGTCGACTTTGGTAATCGCCGCTACCAGATCTACGTCAACGACACCGCGACGCGCGCGGCGCAGTACCAGTCCCTGATCGTCGCCTACCGCAACAACGCCGGCGTGCGCCTGCAGGATGTCGCCACCGTCACCGACGGCGTCGAGAACATCCGCAATCTCGGGCTGGCGGACGGTAAACCGGCGGTACTGCTGGTGCTGCACCGTCAACCGGGCGCCAATGTCATCGACGTGGTGGACCGCATCCGGGCACTGATTCCGGAGCTGCAGGCCTCGATTCCGGCCAGTATCAGCATCATCCAGACCAATGATCGCACCGAAACCATCCGCGCCTCGCTGCGCGATGTCGAGCGTACGTTGCTGATCGCCATTTCGCTGGTGGTGGTCGTGGTGTTCCTGACGCTGCGCAATGTGCGCGCGGCGACCGTGCCAAGCGTCGCCGTGCCGCTGTCGTTGATCGGCACGTTCGGCGCGATGTATCTGCTCGGCTTCAGTCTCGACAACCTGTCGCTGATGGCGCTCACGGTCGCAACCGGGTTTGTGGTCGACGATGCGATCGTGGTGCTGGAGAACATCTCACGTCATGTCGAAGCAGGCATGTCGCGCTTCCAGGCTGCACTGCGCGGTGCGCGCGAAGTGGGCTTCACCGTGCTGGCGATGAGCCTGTCGCTGATCGCAGTATTCATCCCGATCCTGCTGATGGGCGGCATCGTCGGGCGCACCTTTCGCGAGTTCGCACTGACGCTGTCGATCGCGATCCTCATCTCACTGGTTGTCTCGCTGACCACGACGCCGATGATGTGCGCACACGTGCTGAAGCGCGGTACCGAGCAGCAGGGCCGTTTCATGAATGCGATGGAACGCGGCTTCAGCGCCATGCGCGATTTCTACGGCCGCACCTTGCACGATGCACTGGCGCACCCGCGCACCGTGATGGTGGTGCTGGCGATCACGGTCGCGCTCAATTTCTATTTGTATACCATCGTGCCGAAAGGCTTCTTCCCGCAGCAGGACACCGGCACGCTGGTCGGCAATCTGCGGGCCGATCAGAGCATCTCATTTCAGGCGATGTCACAGAAACTGCGTGAAGTGCAGTCGATCGTGCAAAGTGATCCGGCGGTTCAGGACGTGGTCGGATTCACCGGCGGCGGGGGTGGTGGTCCGGGCGGCGGTGGCGGTGCGACCAATACGGCCAACCTGTTCGTCGGGCTCAAGCCGCTGAGTCAGCGCAAAGCCTCGAGCGATCGCGTCATCATGCGACTGCGGCTGAAACTCGCGAGAATTACCGGGGTACGTCTGTTCCTGCAATCGATCCAGGATATCCGCGCCGGCGGCCGCCAGAGCAACTCGCAGTACCAATACACGGTCCTCTGCGATGATCTGAACCTGCTCTACCAGTGGACGCCAAAGATCACCGAAGCACTGAAGAGCGTGCCCGAACTGTCGGACATCAACTCGGATCGACAGGACAACGGACTGGACATTGCCCTGAACATCGATCGCAACACCGCGGCGCGCCTGGGTGTGAATCTCTCCGAGATCGACAACACGTTGTATGACGCGTTCGGCCAGCGCCAGGTCTCCACGATCTACAACGACATGAATCAGTATCACGTGGTGATGGAAGTCGATCCGGGCTTCTGGCAGAGCCCGCAGACCCTGAAGGAGGTCTGGGTCAGCACCTCGGGCGGTGCGCTCAGCGGAACCCAGTCCTCGGCAGGCGCGCTGGGTGATTTCCAGCCCAGATCGGGCAGCTCGTCACCGAGCGCTGGCGGCAGCGCGGCCCCGGTGATCAGCTCGAGCCCGGGCATCGCGACGCTGACGTCCGCGAGCAACAGCGGTGCCGGCGCGGCGGCCGGTACCACGGGCTCGAGCGGCCCTTCCACGAGCGCGGCGACCTCGAGCCTCGCGCCATCTGCGGCCGCACAAAACCTGGCCCTGAACTCGCTCACCAACAGCGGGCGGGGTGGGGCCTCCACCGGCGCCTCGATCGCAACTTCCGCCGAGACCACCGTGCCACTGGCGGCATTTGCCAGCTACGGGCCGAGCACCACGCCGCTCGCGATCAATCACCAAGGCCCGTTCGTGGCGACCACGTTCTCGTTCAATCTTCCGGAAGGCGAATCGCTCAGCAGCGCCATCGCCGCCATCGGGCGCACGATGCAACAGATCCACGTTCCGATCTCGATCCACGGCTCCTTTGCCGGCACCGCACAGGTGTTCCAGCAGTCCCTGAGCAACGAGCCGTGGCTGATCGTCGCCGCGATCGTCGCGGTCTACATCGTGCTCGGCGTGCTGTACGAAAGCTACATTCATCCGATCACCATTCTGTCGACGCTGCCTTCCGCCGGCGTCGGCGCGGTACTCGCGTTGCTGGCCTTCGGCACCGAGTTCAGCCTGATCTCGTTGATCGGCGTCATCCTGCTGATCGGGATCGTCAAGAAGAACGCGATCATGATGATCGACGTGGCACTGGAAACCGAACGCGCGCGCGAGGTCGATCCCCGCACCGCCATCTATGATGCCTGTCTGCTACGCTTCCGGCCGATCATGATGACCACGTTCGCAGCGCTGCTGGGAGCCACTCCGCTGGCGGTGACGACTGGCAGCGGTGCCGAAATGCGGCAGCCCTTGGGAATATCGATTGTCGGCGGCCTGATCGTCAGTCAGGTGCTGACGCTCTACACCACCCCGGTGGTGTATCTGTACCTGGATCGCTTCCGACTGTGGATGCGTCGCTCCGAATCACGCCGTACCCCATCGATCCGCCATACGCCACAACAGTTGCCCACATGAAGTTCAAGACCCGCTCGCGCGCCCAGTGCGCCTGCACGCTGGCGATCGCATCGGCCCTCGCAGGTTGTGCCGTCGGTCCGAACTATCATCGCCCCCCGGCACCCTTGGCCCCGGCCTTCAAGGAGAGCCAGGATTGGAAACCGGCAACGCCGGGGCAGATCGACTCGGACAAGCCGTGGTGGTCGATCTACAGCGATCCACTGCTCGATTCACTGGAGCGGCAGATTGAAGTCTCGAACCAGACACTGAAGGCCGATGAAGCGGCCTATCGCGCCGCAGTGGAAGTCGTTGCGATCGATCGCGGCTCGTTTCTGCCGAGCGTGTCGGCCACGGGCTCACTGACCCGCTCCGGCAGCGGTGCCACGGGAGTCAATCAGGCCATCGCGACCGGGTCGGGCACGATTACCGCGCCGAGCACTCCCAACAGCAAGAGCACGGTGCGCAATCTCTACAGCCTCGGCGCTCAGGCGAGCTGGACACTCGATGTCTGGGGTCGCATCCGCCGGCAGGTCGAGTCTGATGTCGCCCGGGCGCAGGCCAGTGCCGCGGACGTCGCCGCGGCCAAACTGTCCGCACAGATCACCCTGGCCTCAGACTACTTTCAGCTGCGCGCAGCCGACGAGCAGGCGCGTCTGTATAAGACCGATATCGAAGATTTCCAGAACGCTCTGACCATTACGCAGAACCAGGTGAAGGCCGGCATCACGACGCTGGCCGACGTTTACGCCGCCGAGACGCAGCTTGAAAGCACCGAGGCCGCGGCGGTCAATGTGGAACTGACTCGCGCCAAATTCGAACACGCGATCGCGGTGCTCACGGGCAAGCCCCCTTCCGAACTCACGATCCCGGATGGTCCATTCGTCACGGTGGTTCCGGTCATTCCGTCCGGCGTGCCCTCCTCGCTGCTCGAACGGCGACCAGACATCGCCGCCGCCGAACGCGACGTCGCCAGTGCCAACGCGCTGATCGGGGTCGCTGAAGCGGCCTGGTTCCCAACCCTGACGCTCAGTGGCAGTTACGGTTTCACGTCCACCGTGCTGACGGGTCTGATCAGCGCTCATAACTCGCTGTGGTCATTTGGGCCGGCGCTGGCCGAGAATCTGTTCAACGGCGGCGCCACGCTCGCGCAAACCCGCGAGGCGCGTGCCAACTATGATCAGGCGGTCGCTACCTATCGCCAGACCGTGCTGTCGGCCTTTCAGTCGGTCGAGGACGACCTGGCGAGCCTGCGGGTACTGGAGCATCAGGGCGAGTTGCAGCAGACCGCGGTCCGGGATGCGCGCTCATCGGAAGCCCTCACGCTCAATCAATACAAGTCCGGCATCGTCGCCTACTCGAGCGTGATCACATCGCAGACTACCCGCCTGGCCGATGAGATCAGTCTGTTGAGCATCCAGAGCCAGGCGCTGGTATCGAGCGTGGATCTGATCTCGCAGCTCGGAGGCGGCTGGGACGCCGCGCAGCTGAATCGTCAGGATCGCGGCGTGCCGTCGAAGTAGGCGAAGCGTTGCACTTGCCAAATGCCCCCGCAATCCGGGAGCATCCCTGACCCATGATCGGGCAGGGAATGTCTGTAGCTATCGGCGCGGCGCTCGGGGCGTTGCTGCGCTGGCGTCTGGGCGTTTGGCTCAATCCGATCTTTCCTACCATCCCGTTCGGCACGCTGGCGTCGAATCTGCTGGGCGGATTCGTGGTCGGTCTGTGCATGGAATACTTCGCGCGCAATGCAGCGGTTCCGCCCGAGCTGCGCCTGGCGGCGGTCACGGGGTTTCTGGGCGGCCTGACGACCTTCTCAACCTTCTCGGCCGAGACCACGGCGCTGCTGCTGCGGCGCGACTACGGCTGGTCGCTCACCCTCATCGCCGCGCATCTGATCGGATCATTGCTGCTGACGATCGCCGGCATCTACTGCGTGCGCGCGCTCTTCAGCCGCGGCCTGTCGCTCTAAACCAGCACCCGCTCGATGCCGCCGTTGTTGGCACGCGCGACGAATTCCACCATCCAGTTGGCGCCCAGCACGTGGCGCGCGATCTCCACCACGATGTATTCGGCATCAAGCTCCGCATCGGCGTTGTAGCGTTTGAGCCCCTGAAGGCACGACGGGCAGGAGGTCAGTACCTTGACCTGCGTGGCGCCCGCGTCGCGCAGCGTGGAAGCGCCCGCGCGCAGCTCTTGCTCCTTGCGAAAACGCACCTGAGTCGAGACATCGGGCCGGGTCAGTGCCAAGGTGCCCGACTCACCGCAGCAGCGCTCGTTCCTGGCAATGTGGCCGTTGTCGCGTTCATTCATCAGCGTGTTCACCACCTTGAGCGGATCGTAAGTCTTCATCGGCGAGTGACACGGGTCGTGATACATGTAGCGGGCACCCGTGACAGCTTCGAGCCGAACGTTCTTCTCCATCAGATACTCATGAATATCGATGATGCGGCAGCCCGGAAAGATCTCCTCGAATTTGTAGCCGAGCAACTGGTCGTAGCAGGTACCGCAGCTCACGACCACGGTGCGGATATCCAGATAGTTGAGGGTGTTGGCCACCCGATGGAACAACACCCGATTGTTGGTCTGTATCTGTTCAGCACGATCGAACTGTCCGGCACCGCGCTGTGGATAGCCGCAGCACAGGTAGCCCGGCGGGAGCACCGTCTGAACCCCCACATGCCACAACATCGCCTGAGTGGCCAACCCCACCTGTGAAAACAGGCGCTCCGAGCCGCAGCCCGGGAAATAGAACACCGCCTCGGTATCACCACCGGTCAGGGCGGGATTGCGAATGATCGGCACGTAGTCCGGATTCTCGATGTCCAGCAATGCGCGCGCGGTCTTCTTCGGCAAACCTCCCGGCATCTTCTTGTTGACGAAATGGATCAGCTGCTCGCGCAGCGGCGCCTTGCCGGTGGTGGCCGGCGGATGCGACGTTTGCGCACGGGCCAGTCCGCGCAGCAGCTGGTTGGCGGTGCGCTGCGCCTTATAGCCCCAGTCGATCATGAGTTTACGCGCCACGCGCACCGTCTGCGGATTGGTGGCATTGAGGAAGAACATCGCTGCCGCCGAGCCCGGATTGAAGCGTTTCTTCCCCATCCGGCGCAGCAGATCGCGCATTGCCATCGAGACATCGCCGAAATCGATGTCCACCGGGCAAGGCGCCTCGCACTTGTGACAGACCGTGCAGTGATCGCCGACGTCGGCGAACTCATCCCAATGACGTACGCTGACCCCGCGCCGGGTCTGCTCCTCGTACAGGAATGCTTCGATCAGGAGCGAGGTGGCGAGAATCTTGTTGCGCGGACTGTAGAGCAGGTTGGCACGCGGCACGTGCGTGGCACACACCGGCTTGCATTTGCCGCAACGCAGACAGTCCTTGATGGCATCGGAGATCGAACCGATGTCCGACTGTTTCATGATCAGTGATTCGTGGCCGAGCAGGTTGAAACTCGGCGTATAGGCATTCGACAGATCGCCGCCCGGCAGTAGTTTGCCGCGATTGAACCGTCCCTCGGGGTCGATACGGTACTTGTAGGTGCGGAAGTCGAGTGTCTCGGCGGGCTGCAGGAACTCGAGCTTGGTGATGCCGATACCGTGTTCACCGGAGATCACGCCACCCAGACTGCGCGCGATCGCCATGATGCGTCGTACCGCGGCGCTCGCGGCCTGGAGCATGTCGTAGTCATCCGAGTTCACCGGAATATTGGTATGCACGTTGCCGTCGCCGGCATGCATGTGTAGGGCGACGAACAGGCGGCTGCGCAAAATCCGACGATGCAGCTGCTGGCATGCGCTCAAGGTCGGGGCATAGGCGCGACCGACAAAAATCTGTTCCAGCGGCGCCTTGAGTTCGCGCTTCCACGAGACGCGAATACTGCGGTCCTGCACCAGATCGAACACCGTGGAGGCGGCATTGCGTTGTAGCCGGCCGTGAATCTCGGGTAGCAGCCACTCCAAGCCGATCGCTTCCAGCTGCGTCACTGCCTCGGCCAGCCTCAGGTCCAGATGCTGTAGCAGCCACTTCCATCGGGTATTGACCCCGGCGAGCAGTTGCTGCGCCTGTGCGACGCGCTCGCCCACTCTGCTTTCAGTGGGTATTTCCGTGCTCTCGCCATCCTCGGACCGACCGAGCGGCAGCGGCGAATCCAACAGCTGCGCGAGCTCCTCCGCCAGGCGCAACTTGTTCTGCAGTGAAAATTCGATGTTGATGCGCTCCACGGCATCGGTGTAGTCGCCCATGCGATCGAGCGGGATCACGACGTCTTCGTTGATCTTGAAGGCGTTGGTGTGCCGGGCAATCGCGGCGGTGCGAGCGCGGTCCAGCCAGAACTTCCGGCGCGCCTCCGCACTCACGGCGATGAAGCCCTCACCGTTGCGAGCATTGGCGATGCGCACCACGTCAGAGGTGGTGACCGCTACCGCATTCTCATCGTCGCCAACGACATCTCCGAACAGCGCCATTTTGGGCAAGGCACCACGCTTGGACTTGGTGCCATAGCCCACCGCGCGCAGATAGCGCTCGTCCATGTGCTCCAGTCCGGCCAGATACACACCGCGCGCAGCCTGCGCATCCAGGTGTTGCTTGATTTCCACGATCGCGGGGATGGCGTCGCGGGCCTGACCGAAGAACTCCAGGCAAAAGGTGCGCGTGAAGGCGCGGCTGCGATGCAGAATCCAGCGCGCAGAGGTGATGACGCCGTCACAACCCTCTTTCTGGACGCCGGGTAAGCCTCCCAGGAATTTATCGGTAACGTCCTTACCGAGCCCTACCTTGCGAAAGCGCTGACCGGGGATGGACAGGCGCTCCTGGCGCAGCACTCGGGCGCGATCCGGGCTTTGTTCGCCGTCCTTCCAGATCAGTTCAAATTCGGCGAACTCGACCTCATGGATCTTTCCTAGGTTGTGTCCGAGGCGTGTGACTTCGAGCCAGTTGCCCTGTGGGTCGACCATGCGCCACCACGCAAGATTGTCCACTGCTGTGCCCCACAGCACCGCCTTTTTGCCGCCGGCATTCATCGCGATGTTGCCGCCGATGCAGGATGCATCAGCGGATGTGGGATCGACCGCGAATACCACTCCGGCTTTTTCCGCCGCCACCGCGACCCGCCGCGTCACGACGCCCGCCTCGCAGAAGATGCTGGATAC
>DATMRM010000257.1:0-2176 GCA_035566155.1 Steroidobacteraceae bacterium
CGCAGGGCGGCAGCGCGGAGGCGCTGGCGAAGGATTCGCCCGAGCTGGAATCCCGGGGCGATGAGGTGGTGCGCATCATCGGCAGCGAGCACGGCCGGCTGGTGCCACGTTACTACGCTACGCTCATTGCCGGCATCCGCAGCGCCAGCACCCAGGTGTGGGTCACTGCCGCCTATTTCGTTCCGACCTTCCAGGAGCGGCAGGCGCTGGCACGTGCCGCGCGGCGCGGCATCGATGTGCGCCTGCTGCTGCCCTCGCACAGTGACTCCTCTCCGGCACTGGCCGTGCAGCAGTCCTATTACGCCGGTCTGCTGCACGCGGGGGTCAAGATCTTCGAGCGCGAGGACGGGATCCTGCATTCGAAGACCATCGTCACCGACAGCGTCTGGTCGATGGTCGGCTCATCGAATTTCGATCATCGCAGTGTACTGTTCAACGACGAGGTCGACGCGGTCGTGATCGGGCGCAAGACCGGCGCAGCCCTCGAGCAGTATTTCAGCGACGGCCAGGAGCATGCCAGGCAGGTGGATCTGAAGAGCTGGCAGGAGCGGCCGTTCCTGCACAAGCTGCGCGAACGGTTCTGGCGCCTGTGGGAGGTATGGCTGTGAACGAAGTCGCTAGCGCTTGACCGGCGTCGGCGGCGCGAACACGTCGTAACTCAGATAGTAGTTCGAACCGGTATCCTGATGCGGCACACAGGTGACGTTGTTGGTGAGATTGCGGGTGGTGAACATCGGCAACACCTTGTCGCGGAATTGTTCCACCAGCTCGCAATCACCATAGTCGAACTGAAAGGGATGGCGCGGAGCGAGTGTCACGTGCTTCCACTCCCCGGCCGAGGCGCTACCCGCGCTGCCCGGCTGCAGACTCGAGAACGTAAGATAGGCGAACGCCAGCTTGTCCGGCCGCCCGATCTGGTTTTGACACGGCGCCACGACCTGCACATCGTGCTTGTCGGGACCGGCGCCATTCATCTGCAGCAACGCTTTCAGCTTGTCTTCCAGGCCTTCACACGAGTACGTCGTGGTAAAGCCCATGAAGTTGAACGTGTACTTGTGCGCCGTCCAGTTGCCGGCTTCAGTAGCGGGTGTCACCGCGGTGTCGGCCGACACCGCCACCGACACGATGCACCCTGCCATCAGCGTACTCAGGACCAGCGCTGGCCCGCGTGCGATCAACATAGGTCCACCTCGCGTAGAGCTAAGCATAACGCACCGTCAGCGTTAACAGTTGACACAGCGCGACAGGCCGGCGGCCAGATCCGCGCGCAGATCCTCCACCGATTCGATGCCGACCGACAGTCGCAGCAACCCGTCGGTCAGGCCGGCCGCGCGACGTGCGGTTTCGTGCATCGCTGCATGGGTCATCGATGCCGGATGTGCAATCAGACTCTCCACACCGCCCAGTGATTCTGCGAGCGAAAAATACTTGAGCCCGGCAACAAATCGCTTCACATCCGGGATGCCGCTCGCCAGTTCAAAGGTCACGATGGCACCGAATCCGGTCTGCTGACGCCTGGCCAGTTCGTGGCCCGGATGCGTCGGCAGGCCGGGGTAGTACACCCTGGACACACCCTTCTGCTGCGTCAGCCAGCTCGCCAGTGCGAGCGCGTTGCTGCCGTGAATGGCCAGCCGGGCGTGCAGCGTACGCAGCCCGCGCAGCGTCAGATAGCTGTCGAATGCGGAGCCGGTGAGTCCCAGGCAATTGGCCCACCAGCCCAGCTGCTGCCCGTGTTCCTGGTTCGCCGCGACCACCGCGCCGCCGACCACATCGCTGTGACCATTGAGATATTTGGTGGTCGAATGCACCACCAGATCAGCGCCGAACTTCAGCGGCTGCTGCCACGCGGGCGACAGGAACGTGTTGTCGACCACCACCAGCGCGCCGGCGGCGTGGCCCAGTTGCGCCACCGCGGCGATGTCGGTCAGGCGCAGCAGCGGATTGCTGGGCGTCTCGATCCACACCAGTCCGGTCGGCTTTGACAGTGCCGCGCGCAACGCCTCCAGATCGGCGAAATTCACGAATTCGACCCGCAGGTCCTCGCGCCGATGCAGCGCGTCGAACAGCCGATACGAACCGCCGTAGCAGTCGTGCGGAGCAACGATGCGCGCGCGCGAAGGCAGCACCTGCAGACACAGCGTCACCGCCGCCATGCCGGAGCTCGTGATCACCGCAC
>DATMRM010000258.1:0-10099 GCA_035566155.1 Steroidobacteraceae bacterium
CCCGAAGCGGTGGCCGCCGGCGAGCGCTACTTTCCGGACGAGATGCCTGATCGACGCTATTATCATCCGACCCCGCGTGGGTTGGAGCTACGCATTGGCGAGACGCTGCAGCGTCTGCGCAAAACGATCCCCGAGAAAGGCGATACATGATCGATCCGAAACTGTTGCGGTCGGCGCCTGAAGAGATCGCGCGCCAGCTCGCGCGCCGCGGCTATCAACTCGACGTCACAGCATGGCAGAGACTGGAGGAGCGCCGCCGACACGGGCAGATCGAGACCGACCGACTGCGCGCCGCACGCAACGCGCACGCGAAGAGCGTGGGTCAGGCGCGCGTCCGCGGCGAGGATATCGCGCCTCTGATGCAGCAGGGTGAGCAACTTGCCAAGGAGCTCGCTGGCGCGGAGCAGGAATTCAATGGCGTGCAGGCTGAGCTGGATCGCTGGCAGCTCGACATCCCGAACCTGCCTCATGAATCGGTGCCTGCGGGCACGGATGAGAGCGCCAATGTCGAAGTAGCCCGCTCAGGTGAGCCGCGTCAGTTCAGCTTCAAGCCGCGCGATCACGTCGAGCTCGGCGAGCGGCTCGGCGCGCTGGACTTCGAGGCCGCCAGCCGCATATCCGGAACGCGTTTCGTCGTGATTCGCGGCGAGGTGGCACGACTGCAGCGCGCGCTCGCACAGTACATGCTGGACCTGCACACGCGCGCACACGGTTACACCGAGATCTACGCACCCTACCTGGTGCTACCGCATGCATTGGTGGGCACCGGACAGTTGCCAAAATTCGAACAGGATCTGTTCGCGGTGCGCGGTGAGCCTGGGTTCTATCTGATTCCGACCTCGGAAGTGTCGATGACCAACCTGGTGCGCGAGCAGATCATCGCTGCCGAGGCGCTACCGCTGAAGTTTACAGCGCACACGCCCTGCTTTCGCTCCGAGGCGGGAGCGGCGGGCCGAGATATGCGCGGTATGATCCGTCAGCACCAGTTCGAAAAAGTGGAACTGGTGCAGATCGTGCGACCCGCTGATTCCTACGCAGCGCTGGAGAACCTGCGCTCGAATGCGGAAACAGTGCTCCAGAAACTGGAGTTGCCGTATCGCGTCGTAGCGTTGTGTGGCGGTGACATGGGCTTCACCGCTGCCAAGACCTACGATCTGGAAGTGTGGTTGCCATCACAGGAGAAGTATCGGGAAATCTCCTCCTGCAGCAACTGTGAAGCCTTTCAGGCTCGTCGCATGCAGGCGCGCTGGCGCAATCCCGAAAGCGGCAAGCCCGAGTTGCTGCACACACTGAACGGATCAGGTGTCGCGATCGGCCGCGCGTTGGTAGCGGTCCTGGAAAACTACCAGCAGGCAGATGGCAGCGTCGAAGTGCCCTCGGTCCTGCGACCTTACATGGGTGGTGTTGCGCTCATCGGCAAGGGCATCCGCAGCTAGCCGCGCGTCCCACGTCATGGAGCCTTCAGCGCCCGGAAAAACACGGCGATTCGCTCTGCCGCTGCAGATCGTGCTGGCGGTGATCCTGGGCGTCGTGGTGGGGCTGCTGTGGCCCAAGACCGGCGCTGCGATGCAGCCATTGGGAACCGCGTTCATCAACGCGGTCAAGATGATCGTGATACCGATCGTCTTTTGCGCGGTCACGCTCGGTGCGATGAAGATGGGCCGCGATGCTCCACGCCTGGGACGCATGGCGTTGATCGCGTTCGTCTGGTTCTATTTCTCCAGCGCGGTTGCGATCGCCATCGGCCTGATTCTGGACACACTGTTCCACCCGGGTCTTGGTATTCACCTGGATGTCACGGGTCCTGCACCCTCGCAGCTCACAAACGGGATTGACTGGGTCAAATTTCTGCTGGAGCTGATTCCTTCGAATATCGTGTCGGCGATGGCCAATCAGAAGGTACTGCCAACGTTGTTGTTCGCTGTGCTGTTCGGTCTTGGCCTGTCCGCCGTGGGTGAGCCGCGCGCCAAGCCGATGGCGGATGTTCTGGAGAGTGTGCTGGCCGTGATGTTTCGGGTGACCAACTGGATCGTATCGCTGGCACCCATCGCCGTATTCGGCGTGGTCGCATGGCTGTTTGCCAGCCAGGGTTCGGCGACGGTGTGGGCGCTGGCCAGACTGATCGGCGTTGCCTATCTGGGCTACACCATTTTTGGGCTGCTGTGCGTGCTGGGTTTTGCCTGGCTGGGCGAACCGCCGATCGCTCTGACACGGGCCATGTCGGGTCCGACGCTGCTGGGGTTCGTGACCCGATCATCAGAGGCTTCGTTGCCTTTGCATATGGAAAAGCTCGAGCAATGGGGCATTCCCAACCGCATCGTGTCGGTGATATTGCCACTCGGCTATAGCTTCAATCTGGCCGGAGCCGCACTGTACATCGGCCTGGCGACGACATTCATCGCTGAAGCGTACGGACTGCGCCTGGCATTGCCGCAGTTGCTGACCGTCCTCGCCACCGCGCTCATCGCCAGCAAAGGCGTGGCCAATGTGCCGTCCGCATCGTTGATCGCAATCTCCACCGTACTACTGGCGCTCGGCATACCGGCCGACGCGATCGCGATCATTGCCGGCGTGGATGTTTTTCTGGATATGGGACGCACGGCAATCAATGTCTTTGGAAATACGCTATCAGTGCTGGTGGCCCGACGGTACGGCGAAGGAGAGGGCACTGGTGGTTGACGCATCGTATACGACCCGAATGCAGTTCACGGCGCGCCGCGTGCTGTCGCTCACTGATCTCACGAGCCTGAACGACAACGACGATGAGCGCAGCATCCAGAAGCTGCTGAAGCTGGCGTCCACCGATGCTGGGAAAGTGGCGGCCGTATGCACCTGGGCGCGATTCATTGCGGTCGCGAAACCGATACTCGCGCGCACTGGAATCCCGTTGGCGGTGGTCGCGAACTTTCCCGCTGGCGCCGCCGACCCGGTGGCAGCCGCAGCCCAGACGACCGCGGCGGTGACCGCAGGTGCCAATGAAATCGATGTGGTGTTTCCGTATCGAGCGCTGATGAGCGGCGATGAGCAATCCGGCCTCAATCTCGTTGAGGCCTGCCGCGCCGCCTGCGGCGAACAGACGCTGCTGAAGGTCATTCTGGAGACCGGGCAGCTCGGATCGGACCGCAACATCAGTACGGCGGCGCGAATTGCCTGTGACGGTGGCGCAGATTTTCTGAAGACCTCTACCGGGAAGACGCAGCCTGGCGCTACGATCGAAGCAGTCGGCGTGCTGCTCGACGTGATTGCGATGTACGCCAAGCGTGGCAGGAAGGTCGGACTGAAGGTGTCGGGCGGGGTTCGTACCGTCGAGCAGGCCAAGCAGTACCTGGATCTCTACGAGGACTACCTGGGTGTCGGGGCGGCAACGCCGGCGACCTTCAGAATCGGTGCCTCATCGCTGGTGAGCGATATTCTGACGGTGCTGCGTCCGAATGAAAGGGACGTTCAGCAGTCTTAGCTGTCGACAGCGCGTTCGGGCCGTCGTCGCCCCTGAACTGCAGTCCGAGGCCGAGTCAGGCAGAATACGCACCCCATGCTGCGGAGAGGTGGCAGAGCGGTTGAATGCACCGGTCTTGAAAACCGGCGTTCCTTTACGGGAACCGTGAGTTCGAATCTCACCCTCTCCGCCAATAAAAACAAATACTTGAGGCCTGCGCCCTACCCGCGCGGTATGCATTCGAATACGAATGGCCCGGGTTCGCTGTTGGACCAATTCATGGGTGTGATTGGAATCACTGCAGCCTCCTCGCGTTGCTCCGAGCAGAAGCTGGTCGCTACTTTCACGGCGTTGTCATCTGCGCCGCACCATACGCAGCTTTTAGCCGGGAATTGGACCTCATACGCCATCTGGCCCATCGGAACAACTTTGTAGCTGGCGCAGGCAGACGCCAGAACGGCAATGCCTGCAATCAACATGTGCTTCATTTTGAGCTTCCCTGTTTTCATACGCGCAATTGTGCAGCGAGGGCTGCCAGCGCTCTGTCAACCGGCGGACTCACCGACTGGCTCGCAACTTCCGGCGGTGCCGCATGAGCGCCGTGGCGTTCGACTGGAAACAGCGCGACTACCGCCCGATTTACGCCCAGCGCGCGGCCACGCTGGCTCGCGATGGCGCTCGCCGCATCGCTCTGCCTCTTCAACCGCGGAATGGCGATCGGCGTCGGCTCGGCGATGGAGGATAAGCTCGATCGGACCGGCGACCCGGATTGTCTCTTCAGGAAGGCGCGCACCTTCCTGAAGAATCTGCCCGCCGAATTCCGTGGCGGCTGGGATGAGACGCGCCACACCGCACACATGCGGTTCTAATTGAAGCCCACAAGCGCGGGCCGGCGGCGCCATGTCGCATTGATGTTTCAGGAGCGCCGAAAACGCTGGAATGACTGGGAGAGCCGCTTTTCTAGGTCTCTGACAACTTTGTGCTTACGGGTGCCTCAGGGGCGGGTAAACGTGGGTCAGGAGTCTTGAAAACCGGCAACGGGGCAACCCGTTCGTGAGCTCGAATCTCAACCTCTCCGCCAAATCGTTGGGTGACACCGCGAGATCGACGACTTCATGACCGTCCCGCGCTCGCGCCCAGGGTGACGAGCAGCTCATCCAGTTGCTCGAACGACTCGCCCGTCCCACCCGTACTCCCAGAGGCAATGGCAGCGTCGAGAGCTTCCTTCGAGGGATAAAGGTCGTGCATAACGACCAGCGTCTGGTCACCTCTTTCTTGAAAGGTCACCGTGGTGACGGCCCCACCTTCACCACCTTCGTCATTCGTCCACACGACGCGGGAGTGCGGCGTCACTTCGATGTACCTGCCGAAGAACGCCATAGGCTGCTCTGAGGCAGCGTGACCGAACACGAAACGGTACGTGCCCCCCGTACGAACATCGGCCTCGCAGGAAAGAAAGGACACTCCAAACGACTTCGGTGCCCACCACCGCTTGAGCAGCTCGGGCTTGGTCCAGGCCTCGAACACCATGCGCGCCGGGCCGTTGAAGGTTCGCGTAACGACCAGCTCGCGCTCGGACTTCCGCTCCACCGTCGTGCGGTTCTTCATGTTGGCTCACTCTCTCTTCTTGCGTCCATCGACCTTCTCCTTCCGTTTCAGCTCCTCGACAACCTTGTCCAGCTCGTCGAAGCGTGCGTCCCAGAGCTGGCGGTACCTCTCGATCCATGCCGCCTCTTCCTCCAGTCGGCGCAGGCCGAGCTTGCAGGTCCGCACGCGCCCGACCTTCTTCGTGGTGACGAGCCCCGCCTGCTCCAAGACGCCGACATGCTTCTTCATGCCGGTGAGAGTCATGTGGAACTTCTCGGCGAGCTCCGTGATTGAAGCGTCTGCGCGCCCGAGCTGCTCCAGAACGCCGCGTCGGGTGGCGTCCGAGAGCGCAGCGAACGAGGCATCGAAACAGGCCCGGATATACTGAACCATATGGTTCAGTATTTAACACACGCATTCGCAGCATGCAAGGGGTGGCCGAACGCGCGCTGCGTTGCTGGCCGCCTTCACCGCCAAATCGAGCTCATTTCGTTGTAGATTCGATCGACTCGGCGGGTGGGCCAGTACCCGGCAGCCCTTCACGGGCTCATGAGTTCGACAAGATCGCGCGAGCGATTTTGGACGCACGCCGTGCGCCCGGAGGCTATGCCGCTGTCGTGTTAGTCAATATGACAGTAGGGATGAGTGGCAGCTTTGCTGACTGGGTATGCATAGTGCGCAGCGCCTGGCCCGGAAAGCCGCCGTGTCACTGGAGAACGGGTAGGCCAAGTCTGGGCTCGCAGCTCTCAGCTGCGAGAATCCACCTGATTTCGTCCACTTGCGGCTCGCTCAGACTTGATTTCCTCGCTGAGCCTTCGCATGTCATCGAGTGTCCTGCGCCGGGCGGTGTCGGTGACATGGATTGGACGACGGTTGTAAGGGTCATCGGAAGAGAACAGGTCGACGACCTTCTCAGTCTTGCCGTGCGAATGCGATCCCTGCGACATCTGCTCTCTCCATTGCCTCGGTGCAAGTAAGTACCACAGGAATGCACCCTGGGTTGTGCGGGCAATGTAGCGTGCGGCCTCTGTTTCGCGCGATATGTATTGATAGCGCGACAACCGGGCGCTTTGCGCCAGAAAGCGACGCAAAATGATGCGTCGTTGAGATTATGTTGTGCCTGTTAGGTTCAATCGACCAGACAGTCGCCGGCGAAACTATCTGGGCAGCGCTCCACGTGTGCCCGGCCGGCGGATAGGCCCGGCTCGGATACAGCAGCCATGCTCCGACACTCATCGATGAGCGAGTTTCTGCTCCACAGTCGAGAACAAATCACTGAAGAACGCTGCATTGGCCGGGCCTTCCTTGCTGATGACTTCAGAGTTCTGTCCCCCGGAGACTGTTGCCATCAAGGACGCCATCTGATCGGGCGAGCAGTCGCCAGTACTGCAGGCCGAGGAGCCCAGCACTCCTGCGAGCGCATTCATCTGTCTTCGCGAGATGCCGTAAAGCGAGGTCAAGCTCGAGTGAGCTTCAGATTCGCTGGCGGAGGCCGCCAATCGTGCGCCAGCGTCGTCCGAATTGACGACGACCGAGACATTCACATAGTTTGCCGCCCAGCCGTGCCCTTCCTTGGCGGTGGTTCGTCGATTCGCCAGGATGAGGCCGAGGTTCCTGTCGAGCTTCGTGATCGTGAAGCCCTTCTGGGCCAATCCGTCGTTTGCCGCGGTCAATAGATTTTCAAGGGTCGTGGCAAAGTGTTGCTGATGGCTGGCCTTTGGTGCGTCGCCGCCGCGCAGATTGGTATCGATCCCGGCGAGCAGATCGCGATAGAAACCCTGATCGTTGACCGGGCCTTCTTTGACGACCACGTTCTCGTAATCGCGCGGCTGATAGCCGAAGGTGGCGGCCGCGATCCGGCTGCCGGGTTTGCGATGGAGCAGGCGCTGCTCGCTCGCCGTGATCTGCACGCGGGCGATCGTTGGCGAAGAGGTCGGCGATGCTGAGGCTGTGAGCGCGGTATCCGTCGAGTAGCTCTCATTCTTGGGATCCTGCAGGGCGTACACGGCGTTAATGAGGCCGAGTTCGGCACTCACCGACTGAATGATGAATCCGCGCTGCACGAGCGTCTGAATGAGGGCCATACGCGTTTGCGGCACCGAGGCGCTATAGGTCTGCCCGTTTCCCGAGGCGCCTGGGTCCGTGTCCGCGGGCGTACTGAGCGGCGCGGGCGTTTGTAGCGTGACGGGTACGGCACGGGCAGCCTCATCGTTCGTGGTCGCGGGTGCGTCGTCTTTCGTATCGCCTGGCGCAGCGGTCGCATCACCCGATGCGGCGCCTGCGGGCTGCGCTGCCGGTGCGACACCGGCAGAGGCCTCGCTTCGAAGATTGCGGTCGACCGCGTCAAAGAACTCGCCATAGAACGCGGAGTCGGTGACGTTGACCTCCTTCTTGACCACGTCCTTGTACTCTTTGGACGTCGGTATCGGAATGATTGCCAGCGTCCCCCAATGATGAAATTCGTCGTGCAGAACGGTGCGTTCGATGGCAGTGAGCGTAACCACCGAGTGATCCGTCGTGGGAATGGGCTTGACGTTGACGGTCGCAGACAGAACATCGGTCAGTTTCTTGTCGTGCGGGTCATCAGTGCTGCGCATCGCATCGATATAGCCGGCCTCGATACTGCTGTTAGCGATGCGAAATCCGCGCTGCATCAGCGTCATCGTGACGGCGCGCAACGTCTGTTCCGGGGTTGCCGAGAAGCAGCGTCCGACATCATTCAGCACGGTCTTGTCACAATTCATCGATGTCACCGTGGCGGCGAGTCGGGCTTCCATCTCGCGGTTATGCGCTTCCACTTCGCGGTTGTGCGCTTCAAGCTCGGCCTTCTCCTGGCGGGCCTTCTCCAGTTGCTCATCATTTGCTTTCTGCATCTTTTCCAGCTCGGCGCGCGCCACCTTGTCGATGCAGCCGGCGAAACAAAACTCACCGGTGAAATTGGTATAGAGCGCCGGTGTCTGCGTGTGGCCAACGGCCGCGGCGGAGTCGCCCTGCACGCCCTCGCTGACACGCTTGAACATTTCGTCCACCGTGAGGCCGGGGATCTTGATGTTTGCCAGCAGGTTCTTGGTGAGCGTTCCGTTGCGTCCTTCGCCGTCGTCGGAGACGTCATTGGCGGCTGTGGCATACAGCACCATCGTTCCGCGCGGGATGGCGGTGATTGGCGCAAGTCCGCTGCTCATACCGCGTGGATTGTCTGCCCACGGATTGCTGCGGCAGGCGTCGAGTATCACGATGTTCAGATAGTGCTTGGCCTGCAGGAGCTGCGTCATGATGTAGTTGAGACTAACGGTTTCGCGCACCACATCGGTTTCAGCGCGCAGCTTCGCCGAGGTCGGCACCAGGTAGTTCTCGCCCTTGAGCTGCACTGCATGTCCGGCGTAGTAGAACAGCACTTCCGACTTCGGCTTGAGTGCGGCGGCAAAGTCCTGAATGCGCGCTTTGAACTCGCGAGCGTCCTTGACATCCACATAGCAGGAGACGGTGTAGCCGAGCTCGGTCAGCGCATCGCACATGTCATGCGCGTCGTAGGCTGAGTTCTTGAGCGCAGTGACGGCACTATAGGCGGCGTTACCGATGACGAGTGCTGCACGCGGCCGCGCGGCTCCGGCGTCCGCGGCACTTGCCCGGGGAGTCGGCCAGGCGCAAAGCACGAGGGTCAGCAGCGCAATGCCATACGAGCGCGTGGTCAGCATAGATAGCCCCCTGAGCTTGCGGCTCAGTTCTTAGTGTGCTGCGGAGAAAATGAAGTCGACCCGACGGTTCTTGCTCCGGCCTGCCTCGTCGCCGTTCGAGGCGATGGGATTGTCCTTGCCCATGCCGACAGTACTGAGCCTCGAGGCTGCGATACCGAAGCTGTCGATCAGGTACTGCTTCGCGGCTGCCGCTCGTCGCTCTGACAGGTCCATGTTGTAGTCATCAGCTCCGATCGCATCGGTGTGCCCTTCCAGGGCTACGCCGGAGTTGCGCAGATCAGTGATCAGCGCCTCGCCGAAAGTATCCAGGTCAAGCTTGCCCTGGGGGGTCAGCTGGTCCGAATTGAACTCGAACTGAATGCGGCTCGGAATTCGGGTGCCCGACCCACCGCCGCCTTCCTTCACGCGGCGCACGATGGCGCGCGTCGTGTACTCGGTGCCGCCGGGGCTAGCCGCGATCTGCAACTGATAGCGTCGTGCGGCAAACAGCAGGTCGCTGTCGTGCAGCTGCGCCAACTGCTTGACCAGTGTGGCCGCGTCAGTGCGCTCGCCGCCCAGTTCGCGGGTCGTCGCGCCCTTGGCGAACAACGCATCCCAGGGCTTGTTGGCGAACAACACGATGAGCTGTTCGCTACCCAGCGGCGGCTTGATCAGATAGGGCTGGGTACCGCTGGTCCTTCCGGCCTTGGCCAGATCGCGATACAGCGTGACGTCGCCGTGACTGGACACCCGCAGATACGCCAGATAGCCCGGAGAGGCCGCCTCATAGACAATCTCCAGGCGTTGATTCAATGCGGCATTGCCGTCGTCCGTACCGTGAACGTCGATGGAAAAGAGGGCGTCGGGCCAGGTGGCAGCAATGCCTTCCAGTTCCTCTGAGACGCCATCCCGATCACCTGCAAACGCGGCGCCATCCAGCACTGTTACGCCTAACAGAGTGAACGCGACACATGCCATCCTTTGCATGCTCATGGGCCCCTCCCAATGGGGTATCTAATGTGCACCCGTCGGTGCTATGGGGGCAATACTGCCTGGGAGGGGAGTGTGAACCGGTCAGAGCCAGGCTTCTGTCCAGTCCCTGACAGAAGCCCGCTTTTGAGTGACTTGCGACGGGTTCTCAGTGAGCGGCCGGTGCCAGCGCTGCGATTTCGATGCCACCGCCTGAGGTGTGCAACGAAATACGATCGCCGCCGCCGTTGATTTGTCCGCGCAGGTGATTGGATTCCGACAGCTCGGTCACACTGAGCGGAATCTGACTACGAACGTGACCGCCGCTGGTCTCGGCATCGAGCGTACCGTGAGTGTCGCTCGGTATCATCAGACGGATCGGACCGCCGGAAGTGGACAGCACGATGCCATGGTTGGAACGCGCCTGGACATG
>DATMRM010000259.1:0-2067 GCA_035566155.1 Steroidobacteraceae bacterium
CCACACCCCTCAGCGGCGCCAGGTCCGGGGTCTGGAACATGGGTGTCTCGGTTTCGGGCGAATATCGGCGCCCGGCCTCGAGCATGAGTACCTTCGCACCCTCCATACACAGCGCATAGGCTGACTGCCCGCCGGCGGCCCCGGAGCCGACCACGATGACATCGTAGGCGTCCCTGTGGGAATTCGCCGTCACGAAGGGCATGCCGATACCACTCGAGCTTTCAGGATCGATAGGCTTCGCGGCCGATGCCCTGCACGGATATCCCCTGGGCGGCGAGCACCTCATGCTGGAGGGCGTACATGGCCGCGGCGGCCTCGTCAATCGCGCGCGTAAAGGCGAGGGAGGCAGCCAGAATGGGCGCCAGCCGCGCCTTGTCCTGCACGCGAGCCTTGGGATATTCATGTTCCACGACCAGGAAGGTCTTCTCCGGCTCAATGCTGAGCAGCTCGCGTGCGGCGAGCTGATGGTCCAACCAGTCCACCGATCGATTTTGCAGATACGCGAGCGGGTCATGGCGCGCGGTGCCCGGCAGCTCGTGTTCGCAAAAGACAGTCTGCTTTTTCCAGGCATTCTGCTGCTCAACTGGATCGGCGCTCGGCCGGTCCCCGTGCCAGTCCCCGCGTTGCATCGTCTGGCCAGCGTAGCCCCATGCTGAGATACCCCGCGAATCTATGACCTGGCCTTTGACATGAAAGCCGCTGATCAGAAAGTTGTACCCCGCGTCCTTCAGATACTGAAACACGGAGCGCGAGTCCTGCCCCATCAGGATTGCATGCGAGGGGTCATAGTGGATGCGGAATTGATCGCCGACGCCGTGCCGTGCACAGATCCGGTGCAAGGCAATCCACGGACCCGGGGCATAGGCAATGTTGTTATGCCACGTATCGGTGATATTCCACCCTGGCATGGGACACTGCTCGACCCGAAACGTCAGCCCGCGGGCTTTGGCCTGCTCAAGGAGCGGCACGAACACCTCTTCAAACATCACCAGATTGGCGTCCATTCCCAGCAGGGGATTTCGCCCTACGAAGCCCGTGACGGCATCCGTCCCGAGCAGCACTGCGGCGTCGAAGACGCGCAGCATCAGCTCGTGCTTCTTTGCGCGCACGGATGCATCCGCGGCGAGCATGTTGTCGAAGTAGGCGAGGTCCGACAGGCCGACGCCTGTGGCTTGCATGGCCCGGCGGACGCGTGATGCGCGCGCCGCACTGAAGGACTGGCGCAGATTCAAGGTGTTGGCTACCGGATCAAGAAGTGCCGCGGCCGGCACATCGCCTTCCGTCGGGTGCAGGGCCGCGGAGAGCTCGATATTGGGGCAGCGCAGCTCCCGGGCAAACTCCAACCACTCCTCGATGGCCAGATCCGGGTCGGGGTCTCGCCGGTCACGGGGGGTCAATTCCTGTAACGCTGCGGTAAGTATGCTGAGCCGCATTGGTCTCGGTCTGAATGCGGCCTCCGAGGGATTAGTGCGGATTGGCATACGCGACCTTTTCATTGCGAAATGTCGACGCGAACAGCACAGACACCATGGCGGCGAAGCCGGCTGGATATAGCCAGATAGACTGCCAGTCGTGCGCGCCGCCGAGGGAGTACAGGTCGTCAGTGAGCCCGGCAGCCCAGAATCCGACCAGCATGCCGACACCATAGGTGGCCAGGGTTATCAGGCCTTGGGCTGCGCCCTTGTGCCGGGGGCCCGCCTTGGAGTCGGTGTAAATCTGGCCGGAGACAAAAAAGAAGTCATAGCATGCGCCATGGAGCGCGATACCGACGATCAGCATGAATCCAAGCTCATGCGCATTGCCGAAAGCAAACAATACATACCGACACACCCAGGCCAGCATGCCCAGCAGTAGCGTGGTTTTCATGCCGAAGGTCCTGAGGAATACCGGAATCAGGAACATGAACAACACTTCCGACATCTGACCGATGGTCTGCTTGCCCGTCGCGTTGGCAACCTGACTCTCCGTTAGAAACTGATTGGCATTCTGGTAATAGAACGCCAGGGGAATACAGATCAGGATAGACGCTACAAAAAACACGACAAAGTTCCTTTGCCGCAACAAGAC
>DATMRM010000260.1:0-5284 GCA_035566155.1 Steroidobacteraceae bacterium
GATAGGAGTCGCGCACCTCGCCGTCGACCCACTCGTACACCCACTCGATGAATGCCGCCAGGCCAGTCGGCGCGGCGCCCTGCTTCACGCGCCGGGCCGCGGCCCACAGCAACACGCTGACCGCGACCGCCAGCAGCGCCGACATCACAAGCGTGTCGACATGCCAGGTCCAGAATCCCGAACCCACTTTCAAATGGGTCAAGTGATGGGTGACGTATTCGTTCGGTGACTCGACGTGCTCAGCAGCCATCTGATGCTACGGTCCTTACCTTTGAAGGCTTGCGCCTTCACTCCCTATCTTCCGCGGCGTCGCCGCCATCGGCACCCACCACGACACAGCCAGCGTCCCGACATAGGCGCTCATGAGCGCCAGCCAGGACACGTGCGGTAGACGTGCCGCCCACATGAACGCGGCGACCGTCAACGCGAACTTGACGACCTGCCCCATGTACACAGCTGCTAAGGCCGCGCGCGCAGTCCGTGCCGGACGCAATGCCTTAAACATCATGTACGCGTTGGCGATCACACCGGTTGCAGCACCGAAAAGTGCCGAAATCAGTGCAGTGCGGCCCCAGAACGCGAGGCTTACCAGCGCCACCGCGGCGCCCACACCGATCTGCACCCTCAGGATGCGGCCGGCGACCGGTCGGTTGCCCGAATCGCTATTGCTCGTCGGCACCAGGCTTCCGGTTAGAGGCCACTCACTCATACGCTCTCGACGCCGAGTGGATTGGATTTTACTTATCGGGGAAGCCTGCGAAAGCACCCGCGACAAGCGGGCGCGATTATAGAGATGAAGGCAGGTAGCTTCAAGAAATCTAAAGAGAATCAGCGCAAATGTCCGAGGATTCCATCCAGCTCATCCAGGCTGTTGTAGCGGATCACGACGCGGCCGTGTCCGGCGCGCGCATGCTCAATGTTGACCCGTGCGCCGAGCTTGTCGGCCAGCTCATCCTCAAGCCGCTGAATATTGGGGTCGATGGCGACCGCACCGCTGTCCGCCGCTGGCTTCGCTGGTTCCACCGTGCGACGCACCAAAGCTTCCGTATCACGCACCGACAGGCTTTTCTTGACCACGAACGACGCAATTTCGACCTGCTGGCGTCGATGCGGCAGACCGAGCAATGCGCGCGCGTGGCCCATCTCGAGCTCACGCTTCTCCAGGCGTTCGCACACCTCGGGCGGAAGCTCCAGCAGACGCAGCAGATTGCTGACGGCCGCCCGAGAGCGTCCTACGGCGTCCGCGGCCTGCTGGTGTGTCAGTCCGAATTCGGTGATCAATCGATCCAGCGCCCGAGCCTCCTCCAGTGGGTTGAGGTCCTCACGCTGGATGTTCTCGATCAGCGCCATCGCGATCGCGGCCTCGTCGGGTACCCGGCGGATGACCGCCGGAATCTCCTTCAGGCCGGCCTGCTGGGCCGCACGCCAACGACGCTCGCCGGCGATGATTTCGTAGCGCTGGATGCCCCGCTCGTCCGGCTCGCCGATCGGGCGCACGACGATCGGCTGTACGACGCCCTGGGCTTTGATCGATTCTGCCAGCGACGTCAGCGTTTCCGGCCGCATATCCATGCGGGGCTGATAGCGCCCTCGCTGCAGCAGATCCAGCGGCAGGCGGGTCAGTTCGTCGTCCGCCGGCTTGCGCGCAGCCCCGTCCTGCGCACCGGGGTTGGCCCCCGTTGCCGGCCTCACCTGGCCGAGCAGATCAGCGAGTCCGCGTCCGAGCGTCGGCTTCTTCTGTGTCATGGTTGGATAATATCAAGGCGGCGCTCCGGCGCTGCCGACGCTGCCCACCGTATTCAGCGCCCCCACCGCATCGTCACGCCGTAACATTTCGCCCGCGAGCGCCAAATAGGCCAGCGCACCACGCGAATCCTTGTCGTGCTGGAGCGCCGGTTTGCCAAAACTCGGCGCCTCGGCCAGTCGCACGTTGCGCGGCACGACCGTGCGAAACACCTTCTCGCCGAAGTGCATCATCAGCTGCGCGCTGACTTCGGTGGCCAGATTGTTACGCGGATCGAACATTGTGCGCAGGATGCCTTCGATCTCGAGATCCCCGTTGGCGGCATCGCGGATCTGCTCGATGGTCTGCACCAGCGCCGACAGGCCCTCGAGGGCGTAGTACTCGCACTGCATCGGAATCAGCACGCTGTCGGCCGCCACCAGTGAGTTGACCGTCAGCATATTGAGTGCAGGCGGGCAGTCGATGACCACGAGATCGTAATCGCCACGGATTGGATCAAGCCCCTCGCGCAAGCGCCGCTCGCGCCCGGATTGCATCATCAGCAGGCGGACCTCGGCGGCCGTCAGGTCGCCATTGGTCGGGATGATGGCAAAGCTACCCGCCTGCAGCACCGCGGCGCCGGCGGTACACTCCCCCAGCAGCACCTCACAGGAGCCCCGCGCGATCGAGCGCTTGTCGATACCGCTGCCGGTGGTGGCATTGCCCTGCGGATCCATATCGATCAGGAGCACACGCCGACGTGTCGCTGCGAACGACGCAGCGAGATTGACCGCGGTAGTCGTTTTGCCGACACCCCCCTTCTGGTTCGCGACTGCGATCACCCGCTTCATGACATCTTTAGTCTAGCCGTTGACGGGTCAGGACTACAGGTAAACTCACCGGCATGAAGTTGATCTCCGGAATCGTTGTGGCCGCAATTTTCGCGGTCGTGACTTTCGGACTATGGGCATACCTCAATAGCCCGGTAAGCGAGCCGCCCTGGCCGGCGCACGGCATCCAGGGCGTCGCGTTCTCACCCTATGCCGCTGACCAGAACCCGTTCGGCAGCAAGGACGTACCGCCGATCGAACAGATGGACTCCGATCTGAAGCTGCTCGAGAACAAGACGTTCGCGGTGCGCACGTACTCCGTGCAGGGCTCGCTCGGCAAGATTCCCGAGCTGGCCGCGAAGCACAACATCAGCGTCGCGCTGGGTGTGCAGCTCCTCAAAGAGGAGCCCGAGAACGAGACTGAGCTTCGGATCGGCATTGCGCTCGCGCATGAACACCGCAACATCGTGCGCGTGATTGTCGGCAACGAAGTGCTGCTGACCGGCGCGCTGAGCGAGGACAAGCTCGCGGCCTATCTCGATCGTGCGCGGCGAGCCATCCGGCAGCCGGTTGGCTACGCCGATACCTGGGCCACGTGGCTGCGGCATCCGGAAATCACCAAGCATGTTGACTTCATCGCCGTGCATTTGTTTCCTTATTGGGAAGGCGTCGACGTCGAGTCGGCGGTGGATTTCTGTTTCCGCGAGCTCAAAGCAGTACAGGACGCCTACCCCAAGAAGCCGGTGATCATCGGCGAAATCGGCTGGCCGTCCGAGGGCCGCATCCGCGGCGGGGCCGTGGCCTCGGTTTCGAACGAAGCGCTGTTCCTGCGCCAGTTCCTGGCGCGTGCGGAAAAAGAGGGCGAGCGCTACTACCTCATGGAGGCGTTCGATCAGCCCTGGAAGGCGCGCGATGAGGGCGCGGTGGGAGCTTACTGGGGCATCTACGACGTGAACCGGGAGCCAAAATTCGAGTTCGTGCAGCCGATCGTGCGCATCCCGGAGTGGCATCTGCTGGCGGCCATCTCGGTGGCGCTGGCGCTGGTGATGCTGGGCGTCTTTTATATGAACAGCGGTTCGCTGCGGACCCGGGGGCGAACTCTGCTGGCGGTAGTGGTCTACGCCGCGGCGACGATCACGGTGTGGGTCATCTACGACTACACACAGCAGTATCTGACCCCGACCTCGGTGGTGGTGGGTTCACTGCTGATCCTTGGCATGCTCGGCGTGGTCGCGGTGTTGTTCGCCGAAGCGCACGAATGGGCCGAAGCACACTGGACCGGCGCGCATGTACGCATGCTCGATCCCACGCGCGGGGGCAATCCGTCGTTGCGCAAGGTCTCGGTGCACGTGCCGGCCTACAACGAACCGCCGGACATGCTGATCGAGACGCTCGATGCGCTGGCGCGCATGAACTACCCGAATTTCGAGGTCGTGGTCGTGGACAACAATACCCGCGATGAGGCCGTGTGGCGACCGGTGGAAGCGCATTGCCAGAAACTCGGCGAGCGCTTCCGCTTCTTCCATGTCGCGCCACTGGCGGGTTTCAAGGCCGGAGCACTCAACTATGCGCTGGCGCGGACGGCACCGGACGCCGAAGTGGTCGCGGTCATCGACAGCGACTACAAAGTGGAGCCGAACTGGCTGTCGGATCTGTTGCCGGCGTTCGACAGTCCTCGCATGGCGATCGTGCAGGCACCGCAGGATTATCGCGACGACAACGACAATGTCTTCAAGGCGATGTGCTACGCCGAATATCGCGGCTTCTTTTACATTGGCATGATCACGCGCAACGAGCGCAACGCGATCATTCAGCACGGCACGATGACACTGGTACGGCGTTACGTGCTGTCAGCGGTCGGAGGCTGGGCCGAGTGGTGTATTACCGAGGACGCCGAGCTCGGCCTGCGCGTATTCGAGGCCGGCTACGAGGCGATCTACATCGCGCAAAGCTACGGCCGCGGTCTGATGCCGGACACCTTCGTTGACTATAAGCGCCAGCGCTTTCGCTGGGCCTATGGCGCGATGCAGATTCTGCGGCATCATGCGAGCGCCCTGCTGCAGCCGTCGGCGAGTGCACTGACCGCGGGGCAGCGCTATCACTTTATCGCCGGCTGGCTGCCGTGGATCGCCGACGGCTTCAACCTGTTGTTCAATATCGCCGCGGTGGGCTGGTCGATCGCGATGATCGTGGCACACCCCAAGATCGATCCGCCGCTGATGGTGTTTTCAGTGCTGCCGCTGTCGCTGTTCATGTTCAAGCTGGTGAAGCTGGTACACCTGTATACCAACCGGGTCGGAATGAATGGGCGACAAACCGCGGCGGCAGCCATTTCAGGTCTGGCGCTGGCGCACACGATCGGACGAGCCGTGCTCAAGGGCCTGATCAGCGGTAACGAGCCTTTCTTTCGTACGCCTAAACGCGTCGCACCCCATCGTTTCTTTGCTGCGCTGGGGGCGGCGCGTGAGGAAACCTTGCTGATGCTCGCTCTGTGGGCCTCAGCCCTGGGGATACACCTGCTGCCGAAGGCAATGGCGAGCCCGGACCTGACGGTGTGGCTGGCCGCGTTGCTGATCCAGTCGATCCCCTACACCGCCGCACTGCTGGTGTCACTCGCCAGCGCCTTCCATCTGCCGGCATCGATCATCGGTCATCGCCGCCAGGGCTCGGTCAATACACCTGCCGCACAAGAGTGAGCAGATGCCGTTCCGCCTTGAGCTGCGGAATGTGA
>DATMRM010000261.1:0-2730 GCA_035566155.1 Steroidobacteraceae bacterium
ACCCGGGACGCGTGTCAGCGGCGCGGGTATGCCCAATACCTCGCGTGCTTCCTCGCGCGCCACCAAGTAAAGTTCCCCTGCCATCCGAAGCGCAACTCCCACCCACTCACCCGCCTGTGCCACATCCGTCGTTGCACTGGCGGTGACAGCGCGACCGCGTCGCTCGAGCTCCGCTAATAGTTCGAACGGCCGATCACGCAGACTCTTGAGCGCTACACCCTCTTGCATGTCAGGCGGCTAGCGTCGCCTGTGCCTTCTCGACCAACTGGTCGGGCGACACCGGCTTAATCAGATAATCGACCGCACCCTGCCTTAAACCCCACACGCGGTCGGCCTCCTGCCCTTTTGAAGTCACCATCACAATGGGTATCGCGCGCGTGTCAGGATCGTTCACCAGCGTGCGCGTCGCCTGATAGCCGTTCATCCCCGGCATCACGATATCCATGAAAATCAAATCCGGATGCATCTGCCGCGCGAGTCTAATGCCTTCAGCACCATCCGCCGCAACTGCTGTGCGGTACCCGTGGCGCTCCAGGGCCTTCTGCATGACGTGCACTTCGGTCGGCGAGTCATCCACGATAAGGATCAAGGCCATCCCATCATCTCCCGATGTGCGACTCGATAGCTCCCAGCAGCTCGTCTTTGGTAAAGGGCTTCGTCAGGTAATGCTCGGAACCAACGATGCGCCCGCGAGCGCGATCAAACAAGCCGTCCTTGGACGACAGCATGATCACGGGAATGGACCGGAACACCTTGTTGTGCTTGATGAGCGCACAGGTCTGATAGCCGTCCAGGCGCGGCATCATGATATCCACGAAGACGATATCGGGTTGATGATCAGCAATCTTCGCCAGCGCGTCGAAGCCGTCCACCGCGGTGAACACTTCGCAGCCCTCCTTCGCCAGCAGAGTCTCTGCCGTGCGTCGGATGGTCTTACTATCATCGATCACCAGAACCTTCAGCCCCTTGAAGAGCGAGCTGCCACTTTGCGTGGACGAGCCACCCCTATCCTCCGCTGTCGATTCCATCTTTCCAGATCCTCCGCCACGCCCCAATCACTGACAGATCCAGACCCGCAGCAGGCGCAGCCCTGATATGCACAATTCGCCGTGGGTTTTAACATATCAGCCACCCCCTCGCTATGCCGTCTCCGTCACGTTTTTAAGAGCTCAGCAGCGCGCGGCGGAACATAATTGCTGAAGGTGCGCGCTAACCAAGGAGCAACGATGGGCAACGACGTTCGGCTGGTTGTGGTCATGGACCCGATCGATCGAATCAAATACGCCAAAGACACCACGCTGGCGCTGCTGCTGGCCGCGCAAGCGCGCGGCTGGTCGCTCAGCTACCTCGAACAGCGTGATCTGCGGCTGCGAGACGGTGTGGCCGAAGGCCGAGCACGCCGGCTGACCGTTCGAGCCGATCCGGCGGGCTGGTTCACACTCGGGGAGCCAGCAGTGGAACCCCTCAAAGCCTTCGACGTGGTGCTGATGCGCAAGGATCCGCCATTTGACACCGAGTTCATCTATACCTCCTACATTCTCGAGCGCGCCGAAGTGGACGGTGCGCTGGTCGTCAATCGGGCCCGGGGCCTGCGCGACATGAACGAGAAGGTCTATACGGCCTGGTTCCCGCAGTGCTGCGCCCCCACTCTCATCACCCGCGACATGGAGGAAATGGCCGCATTTGCGCGCACTCACGGCAAGATCGTCTGCAAGCCGCTGCACAGCATGGGCGGACATTCGATCTTTGCGATCGAGCCGGGCGACAAGAACACGCGGGTGGTGTTCGAAACGCTGACGCACGATGGTACGCGCTTCGCGGTCGTGCAGAAGTATCTGCCCGACATTGCGCTCGGCGGCGACTCCAGGGTGCTGCTGATCGATGGCGAGCCGATACCGTACGCACTGGCGCGCATCCCGAGCGCGGATGATCACCGTGGCAATCTGGCGGCCGGAGCCAAGGGCGTCGGTCGAGCGCTGAATGACCGCGACCGCTGGCTCTGCCAGCAGATCGGGCCGGCGCTGCGCGAAGCGGGCATGCTGTTTGTCGGGCTGGACGTGATCGGCGGCTACGTGACCGAAATCAACGTCACCAGTCCGACCGGGGTACGCGAACTGGACAGCGCTTATGGGCTGGACATTGGTTCCATGCTCATCGATGCCGTTGCGCGACGCCTGTCCAAGAGGCGCGCGTAGCGGACCGCTATACTGCTGCGCGTGACGGCCTCTTTGCAGCTCAAGCGGGGCGCGGCGGGTTCGGCGGTGCGCGAAGGTCGCGCTCCGGTCCGAGAACGCCTGATGGCGATGCTGTTCCTGACAGCATTGCTGCACGCGATCGTGATTCTCGGTCTGACCTTCACCGCCACCGGACACGGCAGCAACGACGATTCACCGCAACTGGACGTGCTGCTGGTCACCAATGAGGTGCCGCAAGCGCAGTCCAACGAGCACGCCGCCTACCTCTCCCAGCGCACGCAGCTCGGCAGCGGCAACACCGATGCGCCCTCCCCGGTTCGCAGTCCGTCGAGCCAGGGGGCCGCGAACGCTCGCTCGGCCCGGGGCGAAGGCAACGGCAGCGAACGCGGCGAGCAGGCGCTCGATAAATCGCTGCTCAATTCGACCGATCCGAGCGCTGAAATCCGCTACGTCGGATCCACGGCCAATGCCGGCGGCGCGCAGCCACTGCCGCAGTTCATCGGCGATATGCCGGGCAATCCGCGCAGCGGCCGCG
>DATMRM010000262.1:0-11677 GCA_035566155.1 Steroidobacteraceae bacterium
GTGGCGCTGGCGAGCGATCTGCACGGCAATCGTCAACAGGTATTTGATCGGGAAAGAATCCAGGCGTTGCTGGGTGATCTGCGGGGTAATCCGGCGCGTATCCGCGCTCGCGCCCAAGGGGCGCTCGATGCGCTGTGCGCCTGCCCCGAGGTCGATACGCAGCGGATCGCTGCCATCGGATTCTGTTTTGGAGGCACGATGGCGCTGGAACTGGCGCGCAGTGGTGCGTTGATCTCGGCCGTCGTGGGGTTTCACTCGGGGCTGCTCACCGCGGCTCCCCAGGATGCGAAAAACATCCGCGGCCGAGTGCTGGTGTGTATCGGTGCCGAGGATCCGTTGATTCCACCGCAACAGCGCGCTGACTTTGAAACCGAGATGCGTGCTGGCAACGTCGACTGGCAGATGAGCCTGTACGGCGGTGTGGTGCATAGTTTTACCAATCCGGCGGCCGACAGGATGAATCGGCCCGAGGCCCTGCGCTACGATGCGAAAGCTGACGCACGTTCGTGGCAACAGATGTGCGAACTGTTCGATGAAGTCTTCCAATAGCGCGCCTGCGACCTCGATGCCAGCGGTCGATCTGGTCTATTTCAATGCCGGCGGCGGACACCGGGCTGCGGCACTGGCCCTGGAGGCCTCGATTCGCGAGCTGGGGATCCCCTGGCAGGTGCGACTGGTCAACCTGACGGAGATTCTCGATCCAAAGGATGCGTTCAAGAGTGCGATGGGATTCGCGCCGGAAGACTTCTACAATCGCCGTTTGGCCCATGGCTGGACCTTCGGTCTGGCGCAGGAACTGAAGATCCTGCAAGGGATCATCCGGCTGGCGCACAAACCGATGACCAGGAAATTGAGACGACACTGGGTCAAGACGCGACCCGACATGGTCGTCTCGCTGGTGCCGAACTTCAATCGCGCCATGTATCACTCACTGGCGACGGCATTGCCTGGAGTGCCGTACGTGACCGTCCTGACAGACATGGCGGATCATCCACCGAACTTCTGGATCGAGCGCGGACAGGCGCAGCATCTGATTTGCGGCACTGCCAAGGCGGTCGCGCAGGCACGCGCCGCGGGCTATCCGGACGGCCACATCCATGCGACTTCCGGCATGATCATACGACCCGATTTTTATCGGCCGGGGCACGGCGATCGCCGACAGGAACTGCGTAAGCTGGGTCTGGACCCGAACCGCATCACCGGTATGGTGATGTTCGGCGGGCACGGCTCGCGCGTCATGCGCGACATCGCGCGCCAACTCAATCACACGCAACTGATTCTGATCTGCGGACACAACCGGAGTCTGGCGAAGAAGCTGCGCTCGATGTCGTTTGCCGCACCGAGGCTGGTGCTGGAATTCACCAGCGAGATCCAGCGCTACATGCGGCTGAGCGACTTTTTCATCGGCAAACCCGGACCTGGCAGCATCAGTGAGGCCGTACAGCAGCAGCTACCGGTCATTGTGGTGCGAAACTCCTGGACCATGCCGCAGGAGCGCTACAACACACAGTGGGTACGCGAGCACAATGTCGGCCTGGTATTGCCGAGCTTCCGCTCGGTGCGTGCAGCCGTGCAACAGCTCGACGGGCACCTGGAGGAATTCCGGGCGGCAATCCGTCAGATCCACAATCGCGCGGTGTTCGAGGTGCCAGAGATTCTCCAGGGTATCCTCAACGCCACCAAGCCCGTTCGCCGTCAGGTGCTGCGCTCGTCGCTGGATGTCGCTGCCGCCACATGACGCGAGGTGGTGAATAGCGGCTGGCCGACGCGAACGATCGATCCTTCGTGGATGTTGCTACAGAAGGAAAATCCTTCCGGCGCAAATACCAGGATCGTGGAGCCGTGCTGGAACCAGCCCATCTCCTCACCCTTCAACAGCGGGTGGTCGCACTCGATGACGTTCGGACCGCGGTACTTCAGATGCAGCAGCACATCGAGGAAGTGCAGGCGAATGCTGGCAACCAGGATCGCGGCGACCGGTACCAGCGTGATCAGATCGCCAGTAGTCTCCAGCCGGCAGCGAATGATCGCTCGCTCATTGCGGCAGAACAGATTCTCGACGCGCTTCAGGGCGATCGGATTCACATTCCAGGTATCGCCTGACACGTAATTGACCTGCTCGACACAACAATCGTGCGGTGCATGGAAGCGGTGGTACATGCCTGATGTCAGACGCAGCGTCGCGTAGGAGCCGCGTGCGTAGTAACGCACCAGCTCCGGGTCGCCCAGCAGATCGATCAGCCGATAGGGGAAGCCCTTGGCCTGCAGCACCGACTCTTCTTCGACCCCTCCAATCGCGCCGACGATGCCATCGCAGGGACTCGTCAGAACGCTCTGGTCCTTGTTGATGGGGCGCGCGCCATCCTTGAGCTCGCGGGTGAAGCAGTCATGCAGACTGTTAAATCGCGTCTTCTTTGCTTCGTGCAGCTCGAGCGCTGAGAACATGCGCCATAACGCGATGCTCCCGCGCACCAGCCAGGCACGCTCGATCTGGCTGTACCAGCCGAAAAAGCGCGTCATCCAAAGTCGCGGAATACGGTTGCACAGCAGGAAGTTGATGTCCTCCTGCTGCAGAATCTTGGAAACCGCTCGTACCAGGTTCATTGTAGTGTCATGGGTCTGCAATATGATTGTCTTGGAGGATCGCCGTGACCACTCCGACAATTCTGTTTGCTCTTGCTGGCGCCGCTATTGTCGCATTTTTGTGGCGTCCGTTGCGACAACGACTGGCATTGTCGCGCGCGAAACACCGGTCGCTGGCCGGCCATGCACGCCTGAGCCGCGCATTCTCGAAATGGGTACCCTTCTACGAGTACGACGAGGCGCATTTCTTCAACGCTGATGGTGCCCCCGAGGGCGTGGCGCAGCAACGGCGTGATGGCTTTTACAAACTCGCTGCCCTGTATGCGCAGCGTTTCGTCAAAACGGCTCGCGCCACCAGCGAGGTGCAATCGGAAATTGCCGATCTGCAGTTCACCAGCCGCTACCGGGTGCCACCCCAGTTCAGCCGCATCGTGCGGCAGAACCTCAGCGCCGGGTCCTTTCTGCAATCGTCGTCCGGGACCACAACGACCGACCTGGATGGCAATCAGTTCTACGATCTGACCGGCTCCTATGGCGTCAACGTCTTCGGCTACGACTTCTACAAGGAATGCATCGCGCGCGGCAGCGAGCGCGTGCGTGACCTGGGGCCAGTGCTCGGTGCCTACCATCCTGTCACAGCATTCAACGTGCATCGTCTGCGCGAAATATCCGGGCTGGACGAAGTATCCTTCCACATGTCCGGAACGGAAGCTGTGATGCAGGCGGTGCGCCTGGCGCGCTATCACACAGGGCGCCGGCACCTGGTGCGATTTTGCGGCTCGTATCACGGTTGGTGGGGCGACGTGCAGCCGGGGGTGGGAAACCCGCTGCCTGCGCGCGACACATACACGTTGAAGGACATGGCTGAGGCGAGCCTGCGCGTATTGCGAATGCGCAGCGACATCGCCTGCGTCCTGGTCAACCCGATCCAGGCGATGCATCCTAACGTCAACGCGCCGACTGACAACATGCTGCTCGATAGCGGCCGCAAGGCGCACTTTGACCGTGCAGCGTACACCGAGTGGCTGAAGAAACTGCGTGCGCTCTGCGCCGAGCGCAACATCGTGCTGATATTCGACGAAGTGTTCGTCGGTTTTCGCATCGCACGTGGCGGGGCGCAGGAGTATTTCGGCGTCAAGGCCGACATGGTGACCTACGGCAAGACCGTGGCCGGCGGCCTGCCGATCGGTGTGGTCTGCGGCAGGCGTGACCTGATGCGCCGGTACCGCGAGGATCGCCCGGCAGACATCTGCTTCGCCCGCGGAACCTTCAACGCCCATCCGTATGTGATGGGCGCGATGTACGAGTTCCTGACGCGCCTGGACAGTGAGCAGATACGCGCGCAGTACCACAATCTGGATGAGGTCTGGGATGCGCGGGCCGAACAGCTCAATGAACGTCTGCGCGCGGCGGGCCTCAACGTACAAGTCGCGAACCTCTCCTCAGTCTGGACGGTGTTTTATCCGCAGCCCTCGCGCTACAACTGGATGCTGCAGTATTACCTGCGTGCCCAGGGCTTGAGCTTGAGCTGGGTGGGTACCGGTCGGATCATCTTCAGTCTCAACTACAGCGATGCGGACTTTGCGCAGGTCGCCGAACGCTTCGTTTCGGCGGCTGCGCAAATGCAACGCGAAGGCTGGTGGTGGCGCAGCGAAGAGCTGAGCAACAAGGCCATCAGACGACGTGTGCTTCGGGAGACTCTCCGAGCTCGCGGCAGTGCATCATCGGGTCAATCAGCTCACCCCGCAGCAGGTACAGTGGCGCTCGAAAATAAAGCTTAACATCGTGGAACGGGTCGGTGACGATCTTGGTGCACCACACCAGTCCGGTCATCACGTCACGGATGAAGAACAGTTGCACTGTGCGGAAGATCAGACCGCCAAAACCGATAGTCAGCCAGATCTGGCCCATATGCTGAATGAAGACGCCACGGCCTGAACCGGCCGGGAAGATGCCGAACAGCGTCGGATCCACCCACAGCACCGCCGGCGACAGCGCCCAGATTGCCATCAGCACGACCTTACGCCTCAGGTTGTAGCCTACCTTGATGTCTTCCTTGTGTTCGTGAGTCGCGTGATTGATGTCGTCGTAGCCCTTCGGCTCAAAGAAGAAGTGTCCTGCCTGACGACTGACCATCGCGACCAGCCAGGCGATCAGCGCCGAGGCCGCGGGATTCCTAAAGATCGTCACGTACGCTGCCAGGAAGCTGAGCGCGCTCAGCAGGTGCAGGGATTGGTTGATACGGCTGTGATGGTAGTAGCGGTGATCATCCCAACGCTGAATCGCGAGCTGGCGCGAAAACTGGCGCAAGAAGCTGTGCATTTTGGTTCCCTTGGTGCGTTTGGCAAAAAAAAGCGGCCAGCCAACGAAATATATCGGTTTCGTTACGCTGATATGACAGATTGGCGCATAACGGCCTGAAGTGGAAGATTTTACGCTCGATTGTGACGCGAGCATCACTGGATCCAACCCAAATCTCGCCCTCGACGATGTGGACGCGTCAATGAAGTCGTTTGAGTCACTGAACGCGAGTTCGACCTTGACGGACAGTCGTCATTCGCCCGCTATCGCCGAACACGACCCTGCCCGGATGCAAATGGCCAGAGGGCCATGAGGCTGCGCCCTGTACCGCGCTACCGGCATTGGCGCACTATTGGGGTAAAGAACAGCAGGGAGACTTGGACTTGAACCGGTTGATTCGGGAGGCGGCATTTTCCTTAGGCTACAACCTCACTCCCAAGATTCCGGACGCCGACGTGCTGGGGCTGATCAGTAGTCTGCGTCCGCGCCAATGCGGCCGTCCGTTGATCCGGGTGGGCGCGGACCGGGACGGCGGGTATCTGATTCCGGACGACCTGGAAGGCATTGAGTACTGCTTTTCGCCCGGCGTGAATGAGTTGTCAGCGTTCGAGAATCAGCTCGCCGATCGCCGGATTCGCTCGTTTCTGGCCGATTACTCGGTCAGCGGGCCGCCGTACCCGCGGCCCGAGTTCATCTTCGATCGCAAACATATCGGAGCCAACGACAACGGCACCTTCATGACCCTGGCGTCGTGGAAGGAGCGATATCTGCCCGGATACAGCCAGGATCTGCTGCTACAGATGGATATCGAGGGCGGCGAGTACGAGGCACTTCTCAGTACTCCGGATGAGATGCTGAAGCAGTTCAGGATTGCTGTCATCGAGATGCACTGGCTCGAGCGTCTATTCGATCCCTTCGCGTTCCGGATCATGAACGCCTGCTTTCAGAAACTGCTCAGCCGGTTTTACGTGGTGCATCTGCATCCGAACAACTGCGGCGGCTGCGTGCGCGAAGAGAGTATCGAGGTACCGCACGTGATGGAGATTACTTTCTACAATCGAGAACGCGCACCCCCGGGAGAGTATTGCACGCAGTTCCCGCATCCATGCGATGCGGACAACTGTTCAGGATTGCCGACACTGCCATTGCCTGCCTGCTGGCATTAACACCGGAATATTCCTACAGTTTGGCGCCGAACCATTCGGACAGTCCGCAGCGTCGTCCTGCCGACAGATCCATCGCTGTCCCAACCGCCAAGATGACAGCATGTCTACGCGCTTTCGAACTGTCAGCGGCGCTCTATTGCTCGGCGTCATGCTGGTCGCGGCCACCGGATTGAGACTGGCCGGTACGTCGCAGGACAGCTTACAGGCCGGCCCTGTGCCCCAGGAGGTGCCGCCGCCTCCGGAACCGCAGCCGTTGCCGGCGTGGAAGCCGGCGCCTGATCGCACTGGCCGGACGCGCGTGGGAGTTGCCTCGTTTTACGCGGACTTCTTTGCGGGGCGTGTGATGGCGGATGGAGGGATCATGGATCCGGGTAGCGATAACGCCGCCAGTCGAACGTTGCCGCTGGGCACGACGGCCAAAGTGACCAATCTATCGACCGGTCAGAGCGCCGTCGTGACCATCGAAGATCGCGGACCGTACGCCAAGCATCGACTCCTGGACCTGTCGCCGGCCACCGCCGAGAAGATCGGCATTACACGCGGCAAGGGTATTGCGCGTGTCAAGGTCTCGCCGATCGCCGTGCCTATGCCCGATGGCAGCGTCAAAGCGGGTGTCGCGGCCAGCGACCCCGAGATCGTGATGCTACGCTGAACTGGCTTCGGTTCGGTTCATCGCTACGACAGGGGTCCGGCCCGAGGTTGCGGCGCTCGCAGACCCGAGGCGCAGACGAGACTAGCGGGTCTTGCGACGAGTTCCTTTCGGTGCAGACCGTGCGAGTTCGGCGACCCGCGCCGGACTGACTGCGTCTGAAGGGAGCTGGTTTTCTGCGGTAAGTTTCGCTGCCAGTCGTGCGCGGCCGCCGGATGCGAATCGATGTTCGAGGTGCTTGCTGATTTGCGTGCGAACGAAATCCGTGGCGTGTGCGAGATCCTGGATGTCACGCGTACGCTTGGCGTCGCGCATGTCCGGATGCGGATCCAGATTCACCGAGCCGTCCAGAATGTCGCGCTGCATGGCGTCAAGTGCCTGCGGCTGCACCGGCACCGTCAGGTCAGGCGTGTTGGTACGCCAGGTCCGATTGGCAGACGAGAGCAGATATTTCTGCGTGAGCTTGTTCGCGTTCTCATCGCGGGCGGTGAGAAAGCCACCCGGCAACTGGAACGCATCGATCACGGATCCAGGGATAGTCGAATGGCTGTAGACGGTGGAGTCCACCGCCGCCGGGAACCATGGCGAGATCAGCAGGGCCGGCACCCGAAGACCCAGCCGCTTGAAGTCGAACGGCACTAGAAACGACTGATCGAGGCGCCCCGGAATGCCATCCGGCGATACCGTCGAGGGTGGGACGACATGATCGTAGTAGCCGCCGTGCTCATCGAACGTGATCACCAGCAGCGTCTTCTTCCACACCTGCTCGTTGGACTTCAGCGCTCCGTAGACGTCAGCGATCAGTTTCTCCGCCGGACGCACATCGGCCGGTGCGTGCATGCTGTTTATGGTGATGTGGTTCTTTCCAAGAAACGCTGGGGTGATGAACGAATAAGTCGGCAGGGTGTCGCCAGCGACGTCACTGAGGAAGTTCTGTTCGAACAGCACGTGGTTGGTAGGATCGGACTTGACGTTGGGATAGAGCTCCAGCACGTCGTTCAAGTCGAAGTAGTACACCCTCCAGCAAAGGCCAGGTTGTGCACTGATGCGGTCGTAGAGCGTGTCGCAGGTGAATTTCGGCTTCCAGCTGGCGTTGTAGGTGTAACCCTGCGAGGTGGCCGCGTGAACGAAGGCTCGATTGGGCATGGTCGGGCCCGGAACATCGGCGAACCAGTGGTCGCACAGTACGAAGTTCTGTGCAAGGCTCGTCAATACGGGCAGCTGAGTCGGATCGAAGCAGTTCATGACCTGCTGGATCTCGTTGGAGGTCGGTTCGCGCTTGAATTTTTCGAACAGTGCGGTGCGAAAGGAGGCGGCGAAGCCGTTCAGCTTCGCAGTGGCGGCAGCGACACTGGCCGGCTGCTTGGTGTTGCCGAACAATTGCAGATTGACCTCTTTCAGGCTGTGCGAGGGACCATCGCCGACCGCGAGGTAATCGCCGCCCTTGCGCGTCCTGAAGGCCTGAGTGCCGCTCTTTCCGGGAGTCAGGTAGTTGACCATGCCGCTCGCCTTCAAGCCCTCTCCGAGTCCGAGATAGCCATAGATGTGATCGAACGATCGGTTCTCCAGCATGAGGACGATGATGTGATCGAATAGCAGATTGGCCATGACACCCTCCGAGACTTTCGCTACCAGCGGATTGCTTTGAAATGGCACAGGAAAAGCCGCTGTTGATGGCGCGACCTTAGCCCGCGAACGAACTTTCGAACACTCGCCCGCTGTGAATTATTTGTTGCAGACTTACTGATTCCATAGAATCGAAGCAGGGGGCGGCGATTGCTCAATGAACGTCAACGGTCAAGCGTACAGAACAATTTGGTTGGCGGACGATGGCATTAGCGTGCGTGTCATCGATCAGCGACGCCTGCCGCACGAGTTCACGACGCTGGACTTGCGCACGCTCGATGAAGCGCTGATCGCGATCAAGGAGATGGCCGTGCGCGGAGCGCCGTTGATCGGCGCCACTGCAGCGTTCGCCGTGGCATTGGCTCTTCGGGCCGATCCTTCGGATGCGGCGCTGGCGGCATCCGTCGACCGACTGGTCGCCTGTCGCCCCACGGCCGTGAATCTGGCGTGGGCGGCGCGCACGGTCGCATCGCAGGTCATGCGTCTTCCGACAAAGCAGCGGTGGGCTGGGGCGTTGGCCGAAGCGCAGCGTATCTGCGAGGACGATGTGAGCTGTTGCCGCGCCATCGGGGCGCACGGCGCGGACTTACTGGCAAGCCTCGACACCGGCGGGCGTCCGATCCAGATACTGACTCACTGCAATGCCGGCTGGCTGGCGACGGTGGACTGGGGAACCGCACTCTCGCCGATCTATGTCGCTCAGCAACGCGGGCTGTCGCTTCACGTTTGGGTCGATGAGACTCGGCCGCGCAATCAGGGCGCGGCGTTGACTGCTTGGGAGCTGGGTCAGCAAGGCATCCCTCATACGGTCATCGCCGACAATGCCGGCGGTTACCTGATGCGCCAGGGCAGAGTCGATCTGTGTATCGTCGGAGCCGATCGTGTCGCAGGCAATGGCGATGTCTGCAACAAGATCGGCACTTACCTCAAGGCTCTGGCCGCCTTCGACAATCGCGTGCCGTTCTATGTGGCGATGCCTCATTCGACCATCGACTGGAATCTGAGCTGCGCAGACCACATCACGATCGAGCAACGCGACCCCGACGAGGTGCGAAGCATCGTGGGCCTCGATGCAAACGGTAAGCTCTCGCGGGTGCAGCTCACACCTCCCGGCTCCGCCGCCGCGAATTTTGCTTTTGACGTGACACCGGCACGTCTGGTGACGGGCCTGATCACCGAGCGCGGTATCGCACGCGCCACACGGGAAAGTCTCGCTGGTCTGTATGGCATTGGCTCAGCAGTGAAAGCGCTACCGCAATGAGGAGCCTGTGGAGCGCTGAGGACGCCGTCAATCTCGTCAGGCACTACGCGGCCAGGGGTGTCGCGGAGGATGTGGCGCTGCGCATCTATTCCAGCCGCCTGCTCGGCTCCGACCCGCGGCTGGTGCAGCACGGTGGCGGCAACACCTCGGTGAAGACGCGGGAACGGCTCATCACGGGTGAGCAGGTCGAGGTCATCCGCGTGAAGGGCAGCGGCTGGAACCTGGACGCCATCGAGCCTGAAGGCCTGCCATCCATGCGGCTTTCGGCACTGCAGGAGCTGAAGCACGTCGCGCATATGAGCGATGAGGCGATGGTGAACGCCCAGCGCTCGGCGTTACTCGATTCAAATGCACCCACGCCATCCGTTGAGACGTTGCTGCATGCCTGGGTGCCACAGGTCGTCATCGATCATACCCACGCCAACGCAGTGCTCGCTGTCGTGGACCAACCTGATGGCGAGAAGCGGGCGGGCGATATGTTCGCGGACGTGCTGGCAATCTGCCCGTACGTGATGCCCGGCTTTGCACTTGCGCAAAAGGTGCGGGAGATCATCGAGGCACAGCGCACCGCGCAGGGCATCATTCTGTTGAAACATGGCATCTTCACTTGGGGCGAGACGGCACGCGAGGCCTACGAGCGGATGATTGCGATGGTCACGCGCGCGGAGCGGGCCATCGAGCAGGCCTCTGGCTCCGAGCCACGCGTCATGGCTTCTTCGCACGCACCCGAAAAGCTCGCGGCTCGCGTGCTGCCGGTATTGCGCGGAGCGCTGGCGCAAAGTCTAGGAGCTGGCGCCTGGAAGCGTGTGGTGCTGCAACGGCGCGAGTCGCCTTCGATCATGAGCTATCTGCAGCATCCGCAGTTGCAGCAAATCAGTCAGCACGGACCTGCGACCCCGGATCATGTGCTGCGCATCAAGCCGTGGCCTCTGATACTGCGCGGTCTCGGCGAGTCTTCCGAGGCGCAGCTGGCGGCGAGCGTTCGCGAGGCAGTGAATGAATTTGCGCAGCGATACCAGGCGTACTTCGCTCGCAACAATCGACGTGTGGGTGGCGATCGCACGGCACTGGATCCGATGCCTCGCGTCATTCTGGCGCCTGAACTGGGGCTGATCGGAGTCGGTCAGCGACACACCGACGCCGCAACAGCGGCGGATGTCGCGCAGACGAACGCGGAAGTCATCTCGGCAGCGCAGAGTCTCGGGTCATTCGTGAGCATCGACGAAGGCGACGTATTCGATGTGGAGTACTGGTCGCTGGAACAGGCCAAGCTTGGCAAGTCCATCACCGGTCGGCTCGCCGGACATGTCGTGGCCATCACCGGTGGTGGCGGGGCGCTGGGATCCGCGACCGCACGAGCGTTCTTCCGCGAGGGGGCCGAAATCGTCGTGCTGGATTCCAACGCGCAGGCGGCCAGCACCGTGGCGAGCGCAGTGCAGGGTCTCGGGCTGACCTGCGACGTGACCGATGCGAGCGCGGTCGAGGGCGCGATGCACGCGGTCTGTCGCACCTATGGTGGACTGGACATCCTGGTTTCCAACGCCGGAGCGGCCTGGACGGGCCGCATCGGCGAGGTCGATGACTCGACGCTTCGGGCGAGCTTTGAGCTGAATTTCTTCGCCCATCAGAATGCGGCACGGGCGGCGGTCGCGATCATGCGGCGTCAGCAGACCGGTGGCGTATTGCTTTTCAATGCCTCGAAGCAGGCCCTGAATCCAGGGACGAGCTTTGGTCCCTATGGAATTCCCAAGGCCGCGGTCGTGGCGCTTGCGAAGCAGTACGCTCTCGACTACGGGTCGATGGGTATCCGAGCCAATGTCGTGAATGCGGATCGGATCCGATCGGGACTGCTGACGCAGCAGATGATTGCCGAGCGCGCCCAGGCACGCGGTGTGGGCGAGGCCGAATACATGGGCGGCAACCTGCTGGGCCTGGAGGTGCGCGCCAGCGACGTCGCCGAGACATTTCTTGCGCTGGCGCTGGCCGAGCGCACCACTGCCGCGATCGTCACAGTCGATGGCGGCAACGTGGCGGCGTCGGTCCGATGAATGCAACCCCATATGGCTGGAGAGCCCTTCCATGAAAGACTGG